>NZ_JAKRDU010000039.1:0-1307 GCF_022347325.1 Corynebacterium nasorum | reverse complement strand
TGAAGTGTCCCGGGTTTTGTTCCTAGGCATTTGCCTTGATTTCCATTATTTCTTGGGCCGGGTTGGTTTCCCAAAACTCTGACTCAACCTCAGCTGGCGTGCGATAGCCGAGACTTTGGTGAAGCCGTACCTCGTTCCACCAATTAACCCATTCAAACGTCGCGATCTCCACGTCAACCACGCTGTCCCACGACCGCCGATGAATCAGCTCATTTTTGTAGGAACCGTTGACGTTTTCGGCCAAAGCATTGTCATAGGAATCTCCTACTGTCCCGGTAGAGGCAGCAATTCCATACTCAGCCAGCCGTTCGTTGTAGACAATGCTGACGTACTGTGAGCCATGATCTGAATGATGAATCAGCCCCGTTGTTTCCTTCGCGCTGACAATCGCCTGATTAAGCGCCTGCAGCGGCAGCGCCTCGGTACGCATTGAATCAGATAGTGCCCACCCGACGATCCTTCGGGAGAACACGTCGGTAACAAAAGCGGTGTACACGAATCCTTTTCTAGTGCGCACATAAGTAATATCGGCCACCCACAATCGGGCCGGTGCCGGGGCGTTGAACTTGCGATTAACTAAATCAGGACGCAGATCTGGTCCCTTCGGCTTGCGGGTAGTAATAGGAGACTTACCTTTACCTTTGCCTCTGACTCCAGCAAGACGCATCAGGCGTGCGGTCTGCTCACGGCCAATGTCGATTCCTTCACGGCGCAGAGTATGCCACATCTTACGGATGCCGTAGACGCCAAAATTTTCTTCATGGACCTCGGCGATGTGCGCGACTAGAGCAGCGTCACGAAGACTGCGGGCACTCATACCACGGGCTTTTGATTGGCGGTATCCACGGGACGTGATGAAACCGCCAACACGGTGGGTGTTTAACGTCTCGCAAATGAACTCGATGGAGAAACGATCCCGATACTCATCGATGAACCGGATCATTTCCGACGTTTTGGGTCGAGTTCCGACGCGAAAAAAGCCGAGGCAGCCTTCAGTAGCTCATTGGTGTCGCGTAGCTCTTGATTTTCACGGCGTAGCCTCGCGTTTTCCGCGGCCAAGTCTTCAGGCACAGGTTCTGGGATGCTTCCCGCACGACGGGCCTGCTGGGTCCACTGACGAGCCGTGTGCCATGAAACCCCCAACTTTGGAGCTACTGCCTTGCACGCGGCTTGCATCGACATATTTTCCGCCAAGATACGGTCCTCTACAAGACGGACCACACGGTCCTTCGCATCCTGGTCAAATTTTCTTGGCATATTCCAGATTTTCCCATCTACTCAGACGGAACAAAACCTGGGACACTTCA
>NZ_JAKRDU010000038.1:0-1324 GCF_022347325.1 Corynebacterium nasorum | reverse complement strand
TGAGGTTACCCTCAAGTAGTGGACACCCTATTTGTATGGATCTTGTGTCCGTAGGAGAGGATGTTCATTGTGAATCAACAGCGCAAGAAGTACACGCCGGAGTACCGGCGTGAAGCCGCAAACCTGGTAATCGAGTCGCAGCGCCCAATCGCTCATGTGGCTAAGGAAATTGGCGTATCAGCCACAATTTTAGGCAGGTGGGTCAAACTCGAGCGTGAGCGCCGAGGAGCATCCGACGGGCTAAGCGAGGCGGATCTTCGTGCTGAGAATGCTCGTCTGCGCCGTGAGCTGGCGGAAGCCAAGATGGATAACGAGTTTTTGTCAAAAGCGACAGCCTTCTTCGCCGCCAAGCAACGCGAACAGAAAAGTTCGAATTAATGCAGCGAGAGAAGGCGAACTACAGCATCAAACGTATGGCACGGCTATTAAAAGTGTCTCGGTCTGGATACTACAAATGGTCCCATACGCAGCAGAAGCGGCTATCCGGCGAAGATGAACGCGCAGCATTTTACGATGACGTTGATCGTAAGATTCATCAGATTTGGTCGGACTCCGATGAGGTTTATGGTGCTCCGCGGATTACCGCAGAACTTATCGAGCGGTACCACATTTCGCTTAATCGTAAGACTGTGGCTAAACGGATGCGCATGATGGGCATTGAAGGGATTTCCCCGCGGGCCTTTGTCCCAGTGACAACGATTCAAGCCAAGCGTAAGTCCACGCTTCCTGACTTGGTCAAGCGCATGTTTGATACTGGTGAGCTCAACCGAGTGTGGATGTCGGATATTACCTACCTGCGCACCGGTGAAGGCTGGTTGTACTTGTGCGCAGTCCGCGATGGTCATTCCCGCAGGGTACTGGGCTGGGCTATGGATAGCGTTCAAGATACATACCTGGTCGAACGGGCCCTGCGGATGGCGCATACACTGCGTGGTGACGTGCCTGACGGGCTAGTGTTTCACGCTGACCGCGGAACCCAATTTACCAGCGAGAAGCTTTGGGAAGTTTGCCGCAACCTGGGCATTGCTCAGTCCGTAGGGCGTACCGGCGTGTGCTTCGATAACGCGATGGCCGAGTCATTCTGGTCGACGCTTAAAACCGAATTCTACGACCGTAAGCGCTGGGCGACCCGTGATGCTGCACGCAAGGCCGTTGCCTACTGGATTGAAGTCGTCTACAACCGCCGACGTCGGCACTCCGCACTCGGGATGATAAGCCCCGCCGACTTCGAGAACCGCATCGGTCTAACCACCAGCAGAAAAGAAATAGCCGCCTAACCACTAGGTAGCTCTACTACGTGTCCACAATTTGCGGGCAACCCCAA
>NZ_JAKRDU010000037.1:0-1350 GCF_022347325.1 Corynebacterium nasorum | reverse complement strand
CCAGGCTAACTGCCTCGCCTGCCACCACGCGCTCAACAGCAGCATCCTTAACATCCTTCGGAGTCCAACGCGTCACAACTACCTCCCGGTCGAAGTGGCGCATTCACCCCTTGACAGCACGATGTGACTGCTTACCTGTTTGGCTTTTTGTCTATTTATTTCATTTTGCTGTTCAATTTTATTTTAGCGGCTAAACTCGTTTCCTTCTTGCCCTTGATCATATCCCCCATTTTCGCCGTAGGGTATGCGTACTGGTGGCACCGCTCCACCAGAAAAGTTCTTAATAAAATTAGTAAACCGACTCGAAAAGACCCCTATAAAACCTGCGCCGAAACCCCCTCACTAAGCATTACCGGAATTCAAGAGGTTCTGGATCACCAAGAAGGGGACTATTTTCAAAAGTTCCTTTCTTCATTTTCATTAGCAAGCGAATTCTACGATCGTATATACTTTTCAAAGGATACTTGGTACCTTCTTCCTGACTACGCAACTACGCTGCCTGAGACAGCAAAAACGTCAGAAGGCGCATCCTCGCATATGCCCAAGTCGTCAATAGGCAGACAGCTCAGCAAGTACAGTTGTAGAACAATTATCTCTACAGATTTAGCGATAAAGTCTTTTGAATCCGGCGTACGCTTGATTCGACTTATCGAAGGTGGCCTCAAGTTACGCTCCAATCAGAAAGACTATGATGTAGCCACCCAAGGGGAACTTGTAGCTATTGATAAGACGATAGTCCCTTCCGGCAATACTAGGTCGTATTAAGCATCCACGATTTTATTCAATTTCAACGACCACTGGAGTTAAGTCTGATTTAACCAGCGATTCACCGCGGCTACTTAGGCTGGAAAAGTTCCTTTTAAACCTTTTGTGGAGCTTTGTATGCCTTATTCAAATAGTCGTTCTTCTTTTAATCGTCGTAACTTCCTGCAGATTGCAGGTGTGTCGGCCGCGGCGGTGGCTGCGGGTATTAATGCACCAGCAAAGGCGGGTGCGCAGTCGAGCCTAAGCTCATGGGGATCGTCACGAGGTGGGGATCTGCCGCAGGATTCGGAGCTTTTTGGCTTGGGCGTAGCGGCGGGTACGCCGCGGCATGATTCCATGATCCTGTGGACCCGCTTGGCCCCGGAACCGCTGGCTGAGGATGGTCACGGCGGCATGACCGGCGGCGATGTCCGCGTGGGTTGGGAAGTTGCGAAGGATGAGGGGTTTGGGGACGTCGTCAAGCAGCTTGATTTCTAGTGGTCGTGGAAACACCTGACATGGGTTAGGTGATTGTGTGGAGTCGAAATGGGTTCCGGATTCTGTTGTTGTGGCGCGGTTTGCGTCGTTGGTTCGGGCTGGTAGTTC
>NZ_JAKRDU010000036.1:0-1548 GCF_022347325.1 Corynebacterium nasorum | reverse complement strand
GAACTTTTGGTATGGAGATGCCTATGCGTAAGACCTTAATCAGCCTCACCGGCCCCGCCTTCGTTGCTGCAGTGGCTTACGTCGACCCCGGCAACGTAGCCGCCAACATCAGCGCCGGCTCCCACTACGGCTACCTCCTGGTGTGGGTACTCGTCGTGGCCAACCTCATGGCCATGTTCATCCAGTACCACTCCGCCAAACTGGGCCTAGTCACCCACCGCTCCCTGCCGGAAATCATGGGCGAGCGTCTCTCCCGCCGCGCGCGCCTAGGCATGTGGGCCCAGGCCGAGCTCATCGCCGCGGCCACCGACCTCGCCGAAGTCATCGGCGGCGCCATTGCCCTGCAACTCCTCTTCAACCTCCCCCTGTTCGCGGGCGCGCTCATCATCGGCGCGGTCTCCATCATTCTCCTCATCTTCCAGAAGAAGAACCAGTGGTTCGAGGGGCTTGTCATCGGCCTGCTCCTGGTCATCTGCATCGGCTTCCTTGCCGGCCTCGCCATCGCCCCGCCCGACCCCGCCGACGTGGCCGGCGGCCTCATCCCCCGCCTAGAGGGCAAGGACAGCATCCTGCTGGCCGCCTCCATGTTGGGCGCCACCGTCATGCCGCACGCCATTTACCTACACTCCTCCCTGACCAAGCAGCGCTACCCCGACCTGGAAATCCCCCACGTGCTGGCCGGCACCCGCGCGGACATCGCCGTGGCGCTGTCCATCGCCGGGCTCGTCAACGTGGGCCTGCTGGTCCTGGCGGGCTCGGCCCTCTACGGCGTGGACGGCACAGAGACCATCTCCGGGGCCCACACGGCGATTGCCAGCCACCTCGGCCCGCTGGCCGGCGTTCTCTTCGCCATCGGCCTGCTGGCCAGCGGCCTCGCCTCGACGTCAGTGGGCGCCTACGCCGGCTCCGAAATCATGGACGGCCTGCTTCACATCAAGGTCCCCCTACTAGTCCGCCGCCTGGTCACGCTCATCCCGGCGCTGGTCATCATCGGCTGCGGGGTCGACCCCACTATGGCACTGGTGGTCAGCCAGGCACTTCTTTCCCTGGGCATCCCCTTCGCCATCATCCCGCTTTTCCGCTATGCCGGCTCCCGGGACGTCATGGGTGAGTTCGCCGCGAAACCCTGGTCTATGGCCGTGGGCTGGACGCTTGCCGCGCTGGTCATCGCACTCAATCTCGCCCTCGTGCTCCTGCCGCTGCTCTAGGCCGCCTACAATCAGCAGCCATGATTGAAGTAGCAGCCGTCGTCATCCGCAACCCACAAGGCCACGTGCTTACCGTGCGCAAGAAGTCCTCCACCAAGTACCAACTGCCCGGCGGCAAGCCCGAGGCGGGCGAGGCGCTTGTCGACGCCGCCCTGCGCGAAGTTGCCGAAGAAGTAGGCCTCACCCTCGACGCCGAGAGCCTCAACAAACTCGGCACCTTCGACGCTCCCGCCGCCAACGAACCGGGCGAGGTCGTCGTCGGCACCATCTTCACCTACACCCGCACCGTCACCGCCGACGAACCCCATGCCGCCGCCGAAATCGGCGACACCGCCTGGGT
>NZ_JAKRDU010000035.1:0-1663 GCF_022347325.1 Corynebacterium nasorum | reverse complement strand
GGCAGATTCTAGTGGTCGTGGAAACACTTCCTATGTTTCGGTTGAGTTTATCAGTGCGGCCATTTTCTCGGCTGGTGTTTGAAAGCCCAGGGTTTTGCGGGGTCGGCGGTTGAGTTGCATGGCGACGAATTCTAGGTCCGCTGCACTATGGACGTTGAGGTCTGTCCCTTTAGGGAAGTACTGTCTTAGTAGTCCATTGGTGTTTTCATTGGTGCCTCGCTGCCACGGCGAACCAGGATCGCAGAAAAACACGGGACAGTTTGTAGCTACAGAAAAGGCCTTATGGCAGGCCATTTCACTTCCCTGATCCCAGGTAAGTGATCCTTTGAGATGATCTGGCAAGGTAGCAATCGCTTTTGTAAGTGCTTCATTTACTTCGGTAGCACTATGCCCATTCGGTAAATGCAGCAAGATGACATAGCGCGTGGTTCGCTCTACTAGCGTTCCAATTGCGGACTTATTACCCGCGCCTAGAATGAGGTCGCCTTCCCAATGACCTGGTACTGCCCGGTCGTCTACTTCTGCTGGGCGGTCGGAAATCATCACCATAGGGTCAACAAACCGCTTGCGGGCACTGCGCGTGCCACGAGGTCGACGTTGGGCGTGACCGCGACGCAGTGCAGCAGCGACTTCCTTTTTCAACTCGCCTTTAGCCTGGAAATACAAAGACTGATAAATCGTTTCAGGACACACGTACATAGTCTCATCACCGGGATAGCAGCTGCGCAACCTCCCAGAAATCTGCTCTGGCGAGTACCTATCTTTCACCATCGCCCAGACCACCGTGCGCAAACGTGGATTGGCATCAATCTTGCGCTTTTTCGGTCTAAACCTACGCAACACCGATTTACGGTGCGCATACGTGGGAAGATACACCCCAAATTCATCCCGGTTGCGTTTAAGCTCCTTGCTGATAGTGCCAGCAGAGCGGGCAAGACGCCGAGCTATCTCACGTACGCCTTTGCCTTGCCGGTCAAGATCAAAGATGAGCTCGCGCTCTTCTACCGACAAGTAGCGCGAAGAAATACGCCTATCGATACGCTGTTGCGGAATAACCTGGACTGGAACTGCTTGGCGACCATCAACGTACTCAATTACCTGCATAAGCCTGTTATACAGCGCCACATCCGGGCCAGCCGGGACAAAAGGCACACGCCCGGTAGAAAGCTTAATGACACCTTTGTCTATATCAGCAGCATTACGCGGATGAATGCCACAGGCTAAAGCTGCATCTTTGCGCCCTAAAGCATTCGCACGCAGTTGCAGATAGCTACATCGGCCAGTTGTGGCCGCAGCTTTGCGGCCATATGGATTGCGCTTCCACAAACCAAGCTCAATACCGATGCGGTACACCGGAGAAGAGCCTATAGAAAGCTGGCGCGCAATATCCATCGGTGCCACACCTTCCAGCCACAGGCGAGCTATTTCCTGACTGTCATCCGAGCTAGTAGTCCTGCGGCGCTTGCGCGGCAAGTCCAACTCACCAGCAAGCCGATACGCCACCGAACGCGCTAAACCAACCACCCCAGCAGCCGCCCGTATTGAACTACCAGCCCGAACCAACGACGCAAACCGCGCCACAACAACAGAATCCGGAACCCATTTCGACTCCACACAATCACCTAACCCATGTCAGGTGTTTCCACGACCACTAGAAATCAAG
>NZ_JAKRDU010000034.1:0-1714 GCF_022347325.1 Corynebacterium nasorum | reverse complement strand
GGCGGAATCAAGCGGTGGATGCGCCACGCTTGAATAGTTCGTTAAGTATTTCACGTGGGGTTGCGCCGCCGAGGATTTGTCGGGGTGTTTCGTTGAGCTCATTTTGCACCCACGCGACATGTTCGGGTGTGACGGTGGCAAAGTCGGTGCCCTTTTTGTAGAACCTGCGCCTGATCTCGCCGTTGGTGTTCTCGTTGGTTGGTCTCTGCCACGGTGAGTGCGGTTCACAGAAAAACACCTGGCAGCCGTCTTTAATCTGGACTTGTGCTGTGACAGCCATTTCTGCGCCTTGGTCCCATGTGATGGTCTTTAGCTGCTCGGTGTTGAGGTCTTTGACCATGTCCTGCAGGGTTGCGACCACGGTGTGTGAACTGTGCTCATCGGGAAAGTGTCCAAGCAGGGTGTAACGGCTGGTGCGCTCTACTAGGGTAATCAGCGCGCTTTTGCCACCTTTACCAATAACAAGGTCGCCCTCCCAGTGCCCGGGAATAGCCCTGTCATCAGCTTCCGGGCTGCGGTGGGTGATCTCAGCACCTTTGATCCAAAGGCGACCGGTTAACACGCCAGCGTTTCGGGCACGACGCTTGCGTGTTGAGCCGCCGCGGATAAGTACGTCTTTAGTCTTCATGACTTCTTCAAGCTCGGCTCGCAGGCTGCCTTTGCCTTGAATGTATAAGGCACTGTAGATCGCTTCGTGGGAAATACGCATGCTTTCATCATCGCTGAAAGCATGCTCAAGCCATGCACTAATGCGCCCAGGTGACCACCTGCGGGCAAGGCAATCGACTACTACACCCCGAAGCGTTGGGCTTTCATCGAGCTTGCGTAGTTTTGGCCGCACCATCCGACCAGCAGTAGAAACAGCAGCGTTGTGGGCGTTATACCGCAGCTGCTCTGTGCCGTCCTCATCGACGATCTTCCAACCATTACGGGTGATTTCACGAGCGACGACACTGTGGTGCCTATTTATTTTCTGCGCGATGGCTCGTGCCGAATCACCGACACGACATCCCGCTTCAATAGCAACACGGTCTTCAACAGTAAGCCTGCGACCACGCCCTACTAAGGCGTGTTTGTCGAATACGCCGCTAGGAAATCCATCAACGGCTTGAGTTTTCATCGGTGCTGGCATAACAGAATCTTTACCCAGCTTCTTGCCTGTATCTGGCAAAGACACCACCGCCTCATCAGGCGTTCGACGATGTCGCTGCCGGCGTAACTTCGCATACCGCTGCTTCCTTATCCACCCATACACGGTAGAAGGATGCACACCGATAGCATAAGCCACTGTCTGACAGCTCTCACCAGCAAGCACTCGCTCCACGGCCTGGGCACGTTTATCAGGTGACAAGTGGGCGCGTCTAGGCCGCACTTCGATTACACCAGCTTTCTTTAACCTGCTGTGAAGCAAGCCAGTCGATATTCCAACAGTCTGTGCTGCTTGACTGATCGACATACCTGCACGCACCAACCCAACAGCCTCACGGACAAACGGATCACGCAAACGACTCGCACGCCTGCCTGGAGGTTCGACACCTCTTACCCTCAACCAACCGTAAACCGATTCGGGGCCTACACCCACATCACGCGCGACCAGGCTAACTGCCTCGCCTGCCACCACGCGCTCAACAGCAGCATCCTTAACATCCTTCGGAGTCCAACGCGTCACAACTACCTCCCGGTCGAAGTGGCGCATTCACCCCTTGACAGCACG
>NZ_JAKRDU010000033.1:0-1762 GCF_022347325.1 Corynebacterium nasorum | reverse complement strand
CAGGCTAACTGCCTCGCCTGCCACCACGCGCTCAACAGCAGCATCCTTAACATCCTTCGGAGTCCAACGCGTCACAACTACCTCCCGGTCGAAGTGGCGCATTCACCCCTTGACAGCACGCCCGTTGCCACAACATCCAGGAGTCCAATTGTTTCATGCCGATTTAGAGCACTACTTAGCCATTGTTGAGCGGGTTTATGTTGCGGTGCAGCGGAGTGGAAGGCATAAACGAGAATGTTGACATCAGGAATGATCATCGAGTACCGCCCACACAGCTTCTTTGTTGCTGAGATCAACTAGAGCCGGTCCGCCGCAATCGAAGGAGGGCAGGTTAACGGGGGTGTCTTCGGTACTGATGCGGGCTTCCTTCTTGAGGGCAGCGCGGACCGCCTCTTCGACGTATGAGCTCAAAGTGACATTGTTGGCTTTGGCTTGGACCTTCGTTTCTTCAAGGAGTTTCGGCGGGAGGTTTATCGTCGTGCGCATACCTTTAGGGTAGAAAGCATCAAGTCATCATTCAAGAGGTGCAATGATGTATCTGCCTTCAGGAAGCCGTGAAAGGTTGACTGGTGTCTTAATTCAGTGCGAGCGTCAGGATCAGTACTCCGATGGAGAATGCGAGCATGCCTAAGCAGTTGATCCAGAATGCGCTACCGAGGAAGTGGGCGCGGACATGGGCTGCTGCGGCCGCGCAGAAATAGGCGATGACTCCAATCATGGCTGTGATTCCTACGCCGGGGAACCAGAGGCCGGCAATGAGTCCTACGGCGGCGAGGCACTTGATGACAATGAGCGCCCACCACCAGTCCTTGGGGAGTTTGACGCCGCTGAGGCAGGCTTCGATGAAGGGGACTGGTTTGAGGGAGAGGGCGGCGTCGCCAAGCAGAATGGCTGCTAGTAGAAGGGAGGGCCAGGCTGGGGAAGATTCTAGGATCATTGGGTTACTCCGAATGCGGTGTTGAGGCGTTCGATCGATGAGGCGGCTTGGGATGTGAGGTGCTCGGTGTCGTAGATTCCGGCGGCCCAGCCGATGAGTAAGCCGAGGTAGACGTTGTACAGCAGGTCGGCGTACTCGGCCGCATCGGCGCTGCTGAGCCTGGTGCCGAGTCGCAGGGTGATTTCATCGGTCAGGAGCGTTTTGAGTGCGGTGAGCGCTTCGCCTTGATTGCCTTGTTGGATGAGTGCTGCGCCAAAGGCGCGGGAGAGCTCTTCGTGGCCGGTAAACATCTGGAGGAAAGGTCTCAGGACATCGAGAAGGCTATCGGATTGTCCCCGGATGTCATCGTGGAGTTCTGAAATGTGTTGGCCAATGGTGCGGATGAGCAGCGTTTGTTTGTCGCCGACTCCCATGACGGTTCCCACGCTAACGCCAGCTTCGGATGCGATAGTCCGGATGCTGGTGGTGGCGTAGCCCTGAGTGAGGAAGAGTTCGTAGGCGGTGGCTAGGACCTTGCTGACGGTGCCAGCTTTGGCGGCCGAGCGCGATGAGTGAACGTGTTCAGTGAACATGTTCAAAAGGGTAGCTCTTGATGGTTTCGAGGTCAATGACGCCGAAGTGTTGACAGTTGGCGCTAGGCCAGCGTGGGGAAGACGCGGTCGCGCAGCAGGTGTGCAAGCTCGCGGTCGGGGGCTGCTGGGTTGACCCAGGCGGTGTCGCCGATTTCGGCGGCGGCATGGGGTTCGTCGGCGGTGACGGTGCGGGTGTAGGTGAAGATGGTGCCGACGACGACCTCGCCCGGTTCGTTGGCGGCGGGAGCGTCGA
>NZ_JAKRDU010000032.1:0-3151 GCF_022347325.1 Corynebacterium nasorum | reverse complement strand
CCCTCGATGACATCGCCGCTCAGCCCGACGTCCGCCACCTCGGCGCGCCAGAGCCGGCCCCGCAGGCGCCCCACCTCACAGAGCCCGCCCGCATCGTCGTCGCTGGCTCCGATGCCGCCCTCTCGGCCGTGCTCACCCGCCTCATGCGCTCCGATCGCCTCTGGGCCGAAGTCGCCTTCATCCCCGTGTCCTCGGCTACTCCTTCCGCCGCCGCACAGAACTGGGGGCTTCCCACCGACCCGGCCGAAGCCCTCGACTTCGCCCGCACCGCGCCGGTTCGCCCAGCCCCTCTCATCCGCAACGATTCCGGCCTCGCAGTCGCTGGCTCTGCCACCATCTCGGATGCCGCAAACGGCGCTTTCACCGGTGAAATCATCATCGATGACCACACGCTCGCCGCCTCCTCCCCCAAGACCTTCGGCGCACGCCTGGTCCCGATGACCGACGCCCCCGGCATCCTCGCCGCCCGCGCTACCTCCCCCGTCGAGTCGCAGGGCCGCCTGCGCTCGCTCCTGCGCAAGCCCGGCCAGCTCGACCCCGAATCCGTGCGCACCGGCCGCGCCGTCCAGGCCGGCGGCCCACAGCTGCGCGTCATCGTCGATTCCGTCCCCCACAAGCGGCTGGTGACCCGCGTGACGTTCTACCGCCACCTGCGCGACCTCCAGATCGTCCGCCCTTAACCCCGCGCCAGGTCCTTGCCTCCGCGCGACGTCCTTACCTCCGCGTGAGGACGTCAGTCCTCGCGCCCCCACACCTCCGGCGGGTAGGCCGGGTGCTGCGAGGTCGGCACCAAGTGCGCCACGGCCGACTCGCGCGACAACCCACACACCATCAGCATGTCCACCACGAGAGAGCGCGTCTGGCCCAGAATCATATAGGCCGACAGCGTGCCTTCCCTGTCGATGATGTCCAGCCCGGCGCGCCCTCCCACGATGCGCAGGCGCTGCACAAGGTCCGGAATTTCAATCGCCTCGTCGTGCCCGTGCTTTTTGCCCCGTCCGTAGAGCTCGCTGATGGCGAGCATGATTTCAGAAAGCTCATCGAGCAATTCCACCTGCGCGTCTGAAACCTTGTCGCGGTCCTCCGTCAGGCCCAATGCCTGGCGGGAGAGCACGCGCACGCCGCGCACCGCGTTATCTACCGGCATGAGGATGCGCTCCAGCGAGCGAATGCTGCGCCGCGATGCCCACAACAGTGGCGAGACCTCCGAGGCCTCCCTGCCCGATTGCGCCGCACTCAGCAGGGTATTCACGCTGTCTTGCGTACCGCGCACCGCCTCGCGCGCATCTCGGATAACGGCGGGGTCTTGCTGGCGGATGCCGTACGTGACGTCGGCAAGAATGCTCGAGGCAATCTTGAGCACCTTCGATACCTCGCGCCGCGCCTCCACCAACGGGGAATTGGGAATCAACGCGATGGTTATCAGGCCAATGCCTGAGCCAATCATCGCGTCGATCGCGCGGTGCAGGCCACCCGGGCCCTCCGTGGGTGGAAAAATCGTCGCAATCAAAATCGCGCCAAAGACAATCTGGTTAGTAATCAGCGGCGACTTGGTCAAAAACGAGCCCACCACCAGGCCCGCGCCCACGATGAAGAAAATCTGGAACGGCCCCTGCCCCACAATCTGAAAGAGCAAGTCGCCTACGGCCACGCCGATGATGCCGCCAATCGACATCTCCAGCGCCTTCTTCATCCTGTCCCCACCGGACATCCCTAAAATGATGACCGCGGAAATCGGCGCAAAGAACGGCTGCGGGTGCCCCACCACATCGCCGGCCACCCAGTACGCGAGCGCCGCACCAATGGTCGCCTGCACAATATAAACAAACCGCGAACGGATGCGGTTTACCCGCGAGAGCACCGAGCGGTCAATCACCCGCAGCTTTTGCCGCGTTGAGACTCTTTCCTTCGCTTCCGACATGCCTTCCAGCATAGAAGACCGCCCCTACCATCGCCGCTGTCCCCGCGCATCTCGGCCGCCGGCTAACTTGTGGACAGCTCTTGCCGACGCCCCTTCTCCCCCCACCCATCCACAATTTCCCCCTCCCCGGCCGCGCACCGCTTGTTCAGCCCTCGCATGCCTTTTAGCTTCGGCCGTGTGAACACCGAATTTCTCTTGCTATGCCGCCGCGGCGTCGACCTCGTCGCCGAATTTCGGGGCTGCTCCGAAGACTCGCTTCTCGAAGCCGGAGCCAGTCCCCTTCTGGCTGCCCAACTCGCCCGCCTGCAGCACGTCTACTTCGGCCGCACGTCGAATACCCGCAAGCAACGCCACGCCCGCGAGGCCGCCCGCAGCCGCGGCCATGACCTCACCACGCTCGATAGCATCGAGTCTTATACTCGCCGCGTGCGCGATACCAACCGCGCTTGGGACCTGCGCCTAACGCTCTGCCGCACCGAGGCCCGCCTGATTCCCTCCGTGGCCAAGAAGCTACTCAAGCAGATCAATCCGCCCCGCCGCCCGGAGCCCGGCGTGCGCTATACCCGCCGCCCCGACGGCCCACACACCATCTCTATTACGGCCGATCCCACCGATATCGCCGATATCAAGGGCGTGCTCTCCTCCGTCAACAAAGACGATCCCCTCGCCGCCGCCAAGAAGGTGCTCCTCGAGGGCAATCCCGGCGCGCTGCCGGCCGTGCATACCAACGTCATCCTCACCCTAGACCAGCTCGACCGCATCGTCGCCGCACCTTCCGACGCCTCCGATATCACCCTCCAGCTCACCAACGGCGCCCGCATGACCGGCGCACAGCTGGTTGCCCGCGCTCTCGCCCAGCGCGGCTACGTCAGCCTCGTTCACCCCGAGCACGGCCCGGTAAACCTGTATCGCACCGAGCGCATGGCCACGTGGAAACAACGCATGCTCGCCGCGGCCGAGCACCCCGTGTGCGCGTGGCCGGGCTGCACTACGCCTGCCGACGACGCCCAAGTCCACCACCTCACCGCCTGGTCCACCGGCGGACCCACAAACCAAGAAAATCTGGTCACCTTGTGCGCGCACCACAACGCCGTCAACCAAGATGACCCCTCCCGACCCACAGAACGCGGCCGCATGGTGCGCGTCAATGGCCGCATCGCCTGGGTGCCGCCGTGGAGCAATACCCCACGGTTCGTCCCCAGCCCCGCCCGGCCACCGAATCCCAACACA
>NZ_JAKRDU010000031.1:0-3262 GCF_022347325.1 Corynebacterium nasorum | reverse complement strand
CCGCCAAGATACGGTCCTCTACAAGACGGACCACACGGTCCTTCGCATCCTGGTCAAATTTTCTTGGCATATTCCAGATTTTCCCATCTACTCAGACGGAACAAAACCTGGGACACTTCAAACCCGCAGGTAAAACTCTGTGTATAAGCGCCTTTATGTGTCAACTTATGCGCAGGCGTGTGTCAACTTATGCGCAGTAGTCTCATGTGGGTTTCCGTATGGGTAAATCAGCGCAGTCGTATTTTGCGTGAGGGTAAATCTGTGCAAGCTGTTTGGGGTAAAAAGAAAGCGACCTAGAGGGACGCTAGTCTTCCGCGTTCGGCTTAGTCGAGTTCGGGGCGGGGCGGTTTCTGCTGAACTGATGGGGCAGTCCTCGTGACCGTCACTCCGTCAGTCTTGCCATATGTCTTGCCATATGGCGGGACATATGTTATATGCGTATGCTTTGCCATATGCTAAAGCATACGCCTAGTAATATGTAGTCTTACCTGCTCTTTTGTACGTCTAGCTAGGGTGTTGGGTGGTGAAATCGACAGACTTAAGGGCGGCTACGAGTGTCTCTGTGTGCATATTTTGCCTCATGAGCGGCTTTTATAAAGGCAGGGGTGGAATCATACTTCTAGGTCTCGTCAGGGGTGGCTGCTAGCGTTAGTGCTGGTTCACAATCACGCCCCGCTACTTGTGGTGGGGTGTGGGCGTGACTTCCTCGTCGGTGCGCGGTAAGGCCCGCGCGTGACGTGGGCTGTCCCGCGCGCACCGGCGGTGATTGGCACATCAATACCGGAAATGGTTACCAGGGCGGCCTGCAGTTCAACCCGCAGACCTGGGCCGCCAATGGCGGCACCCAGTACGCCCCAACCGCTGACCAGGCAACCCGCGAGCAGCAGATTGCCGTGGCCGAAAGCGTCCTAGCCACCCAGGGTGCTAGCGCTTGGCCTAACTGCGGCGGCCCCGTCGCCGGCTAGTTTTAGCCTCGGCATTTAACACGAAACCGGCCTCCTCCCCTTCCCGCTAAACCCCGCGGAGTAAGGGAGGAGGCCGGTTTTGTGCTTGACCTAGCTGGCTAGCATGCAGCCAAGGCGGCTTTAGGCCTCATGCTTGGCGATATTCCAGGCATACATCATCAACAACACCTGCAGCGGCTGGCGGATGATGTGGTAGAGCTTCTTTGGCCACCCTGCCTTGCGCTCGATCCAGGCGTGGTACATATTGGCTGGCCACACCGCTGCAAAGAGCGCGAGTGCGGAGGCACCTCCGAAGCCGCGGGTGGCGCGGCGGCGAAGCAAGGCACCGGTGGCAATCTCCCACAGGCCCGAAGCAAAGTTATAGAACCGCGCAGGACCTGGCAGTTGCGGCGGGACAACGGATTCGTAAATCTTCGGCTTCACAAAGTGCAGTACGCCCGTTGCTAAAAGCACCGTGGAAAGCCCATTCTTTTGAAAGTTCATACCTTCCACGGTACCACGCCGCAGGCCCGTGCGAGGACAATTAGCCGCGCACGAGCTCGAGGATCTTGTCCACGATGTCCTCGGCTGGAACCTCGAGGGTCTCTCCCCCGCGGATGCGCAGTTCAATCTTGCCGTCCTTGAAGGCACGGCCCAAGATAGCCACGAAGGGCATGCCAAGGAGCTCTGCATCCTTGAACTTCACGCCCGGGGAGACCTTTGGGCGGTCATCGAAGAGCACCTCGAGCCCCTTGGCAGATAGCTCTTCTACCAGCTTGTCGCCGGCCTCCATGGCTGCTGCATCCTTGTTGGCAACGGCTACGTGTACCTGGTAAGGAGCGACGGCAACCGGCCAGTTGAGGCCCTTGTCGTCGTGGCGCTGCTCGGCCAAGACGGCCAGCATGCGGGTAATACCAATGCCATAGGACCCCATGGTAGGAACCGCACGCTTGCCGTTTTCGTCCAAAATCTGGACATCGAAGGCCTCGGTGTACTTGCGGCCCAGCTGGAAGATATGACCGAGCTCAATGCCGCGCTCCAAGGTCAAGGTGCCTTGGTTATTAGGAGCCAGGTCGCCTTCTTTAACCTCTGCAGCCTCAATGAACTCATCCACGGTGAAATCGCGGCCGGCTACGCAGCCAACCACGTGGCGCTCGCTCGCATCGGCGCCGGTAATCCACGCCGTACCCTTGACCACGCGCGGATCGGCCAAGACCTTGATGCCATTGGCGTTCAAAGCGCGCGGGCCCACATAGCCCTTGACCAAGAAGTCATTGTCTGCAAAGTCCTTGTCCCCGGCCAACTCAAACTCCACCGGCTCGAGTGCAGCCTCAAGGCGCTTCTCATCCAGCTCGCGGTCGCCAGGGATGAGAACGGCTGCCAGCTCGGACTCGCGCTCTTCGCTCTCCACGGCCGGGTGGTAGAGCTTGACCATCATGCACTTGAGGGTATCTGCAGCGGTGGCCTCGCGGCCGTCGACAGTAATGCCTGCGCCTTGGGCCCATTCGACCAGCTTCTCAATGGTCTCTGCTCCCGGGGTGTCATGCTCCTGTGCCTCTGGCTGGCCCTCAATATCCTTCTCCGCCGGTGCTGGGGTTACCACGGCCTCGACGTTGGCTGCGTAGTCGCCCTCGGTGGAGCGCACAAAGGTATCCTCGCCCACCTCAGAGACGGCGAGGAATTCCTCGGAGGCAGAGCCTCCCATGGCACCAGAGGTGGCCTTACAGATGGCGTAATCGATCTCTAGGCGGTTAAAGATATTCTGATACGCCTTGCGGTGGCGGCCGTAGGACTCGTCCAGGCCCTCATCGGTCATGTCGAAGGAGTAGGAATCCTTCATCGTGAATTCGCGGCCACGCAGCACACCAGCGCGGGGGCGCTCCTCATCGCGGTACTTGGTCTGAATCTGATACAGCGTGACCGGAAAATCCTTATAAGAGGAATACATATCCTTGACCGCGCTGGCAAACATCTCCTCGTGGGTAGGTCCAAGCAGCATATCTGCGTTCTTGCGGTCCTTCAGGCGGAAGAGGTTATCGCCGTATTCCACCCAGCGGTTGGTCTTTTCATAAGGCTCGCGCGGCAGCAGGGCAGGAAATAGCATTTCCTGGCCGCCAATGGCGTCCATTTCCTGACGGACTACATCTTCAATCTTGCGCAGGGTGCGCAGCCCTAACGGCAGCCAGGTATAAACGCCCTGAAGTGTCCCGGGTTTTGTTCCTAGGCATTTGCCTTGATTTCCATTATTTCTTGGGCCGGGTTGGTTTCCCAAAACTCTGACTCAACCTCAGCTGGCGTGCGATAGCCGAGACTTTGGT
>NZ_JAKRDU010000030.1:0-4697 GCF_022347325.1 Corynebacterium nasorum | reverse complement strand
AATACAGCACAGCAATACCTTCCAAAATCGACAAAACAACGAAACTTCACTACCCCGAAACCAATCAAATCGCAGTAAATTCAGTCTTGGGAAGTTAACGCCTGCAAGCTTAACCGACAAACCCATAATCCGCTCAGCATCATGCCTAATTAGTAGGCTAAAGCTCAACCCTAACTAACACCGAAAGGCAGTCCTGAAATGAGCACAAAAACCCCGACAAACCTATTCAACACGCCCCACCTAGACGCACTCAGAGACCAAGTCAGCAATATTGCACTTGCCCTACTAAGCACTATTGCAATAGCAACCCTACTCGTAATAGCCGCACGGCAAATCTACTTTTTCACCCGATACCGAGACCCAGCCGTACGTCGCCTAGCCAAACGCAAAGCAGCAGTCGAATACAAAGCAAACGTAGAAATAAAAGAAATCAGCCCCAAAGGCTGGATTAAAATAGCACCAAAAGACAAAGAATGGTGGGAACTGCTAGCCAAAACCCGACAACTTGACGATATCCTCAAAATCCCAACCAGAATCAAAATCTCAAATCAACGAGTACAAATAGCAACGCTAATTCCAAACTCTACATCAATACCCGGAAAAATGACCTACGACCCCAATACCGAACTACTCACACTAGGTCGTAACACCCAAACAAAAAAGAAAGCCCACCTGCAACTCGAAGCAACCTCCAACATAGTAGTCGCCGGCCAGCCCGGAACCGGGAAAACAACACTTCTAAAAGGAATCATGGACGCAGTACGGCCAAACGCTCACGTACTCTACTTCAACGGATCAGCCGGCGACACAACAGAAATCGCCAAAAGCCTACAACAACTAGAAGAACTAAAACAACAACGTCTACAAGACGGCATCGACTACTGGCGAGAGAAAAACGACAACCAGCACCTAGCAATCTTTATCTTCGACGAAATCCAGGAATACTTCCAAACAAAAGACAAAAAGAATACGCCAGCACCCCAGACAGAAATAAAAATCGCGAAAGCCACAAAGGCGATGCAAAACTGCCACCAAGTGGGAATCATCGTCATCATCGTCACCGCGAACCCCACACCAACCACACTGCCAACCCCCATACGAGACCAAACCAACACCCAAATATGCGCCAACGTATCAACCACAAACCAAGCCGCACACGTACTTGGCCGAAAACCAACACCCCTCGACCCCAAACCCACAAACCTACCGCCAGGAAGAGTAACGATCAGCGATAACAAAGGCAACTGGGAGCAAGTCGACATCTACAGCCCAAGATTCTTCCAAAAATAAAAACCCACGAAGCACTGTAGACTTAAAACCGGTATCACTCCCACCCCGAAATTCAAGGAGGAACTACCAATGTCGGATGAAATCATGCCCGAACCAGTAGAAAAAATCGCAGCACCAGCTGCCGCAGCCGCAGCACTAGTCGGCGGCGAACTCGCAATACCAACCCCACCAGCGCAAGCCCAAGGACCAGGAGGGCCAAACCCAGCAACGGTCAACGAACTAAAACCAGAAGGAGTCCGCGCACACTCAATCGTCCTCAAAATCAATGAAGTAAGAGCACAACACGGACTCAAACCCGTAACTGAAAACCCGGCCCTAAACAATATTGCTCAAAACTGGGCTGACCACGTCTGTCAAACCGACAACCTACACCACCGCCCAGAACATTGGAAAGCCTACCCAGCCGAGCTACCACCAGGTGGAGAAAACGTTCTTCAGGCATGGGACGACTATTCCGACGCACAACTCGTCCAACTCTGGGTTAATTCACCATCACACCGAGAAATTCTTCTAGACCCCGAAGCCAAAACCGTCGGCACAGGAATAGCCGTCAACCCACAAGGCAAACTCTTTGCAGTTCAAAACTTCGGACGCTAAACAGACACACTAATGGCCCCAAAGGAGCTTTTCTCCTTGGGGACATTAGCATGTCGCCACGAGTTCTGAAATAAAAACCAGCACATTAACCTAGAAAAGCACTAGATTAACCCCGAGACCCGTACATACCCTAAACGCCTTGGTCGCCCGTGGGTTGGGGAGTTGTGGGGGAGGGGGTTGCCCCTGGGTGGGGGTATGAGTAAGCCCCCGAGGTGTGGTGGTCTCGGGGGCTGTTGTGCGCTTTTGTTTTAGAAGCCGGTGATGTTGCGGTTGAACTCGTTGAGTGCGTCTGGGATGAGGTATGGCAGCTTGCGTACGAAGAGGCTTGCCTGTTCGAGGATGTCCCAGCCGTTGGATACGGCGGTGTGTGCTGCTTCTTGTGCATTGGATACGATGTCTGCGATCATTTTAGTTTCCTTTCTAGTTCGGGAGAAACTTGCGCACTCTTGCGCGCGTTTTTCATCGTACATGAGTTGGTGGGTTGTGTGCCAAGTTGTGGTTTTAGTGGGTGTTTTGGGCTATTTTTTGGGCCATGTGTTTTTGGCCTAGTGATGTGGGGTGGGCGATGAGGTTTTGTTCGGGTAGGCCGTAGTAGTTGGTGTTTCGTTGTTGTGGGGGTTTGCACCATCCTTCGGGGTCGTTTGGTGGGGTGATGTAGGTGGTGTGTGTTTCTTGTGCTGCTTGCTGGATGGTGTTGTTGACTTCGGTGAGGAAGTTGTTGATGTATTTGCGGTCGTTGAGGGAGAGGTAGCCGCTTTCGGGGCAGCGGTGTTCTGGGGTGGCTGCTGTGTAGTATCCGGTGAAGAGGATTTGGGCTTGGGGGGCTCGTTTTTTGGTGTCGTTTGCGATGTCGATGAGGCGTTGTTTTAGGTTTCGGCCGGTGGTGTCGGGGTTGTGGATGCTGGCGTCTGTTATGGGTTTGGCGGTGGGGGAGCAGTCGGGGAGTCCGGGGATTTGGATGTGGGGTGCGCAGGCGGTGAACAGTGCTGCTAGTCCGGCGTCGTTTCCTCCGAGTGTGATGGTGACGAGTTTGGTGTCGGGTGTGAGGTGTTGTTTTTGTGGGGTTGGGGCGGTGAAGGGTAGTGCGTGGTGTTGGGGGTTGTCGTATTGGTAGGTGAATGCCCAGGCGCAGGAGGCGTCGTCGAGTTGTAGGTTGAGTTGTTTGGCTAGTTGGTGTGGGTAGTTGTCTTGGTCTTTGACGCAGGTGGGGGTGCTGTTTGGTGCGGGTTGTGTGATGGTTCCGGTTGAGGCGTAGGAGTCGCCGAGTGCTACGTATTTGTCTCCTGGTTGGAGGGCTTGTGCTGTGGGGGTTAGGAGTGCGGTTGTGATTGTTGCGGTGGCGAGTGCGGCGCTTATTTTTGTTGGTTTCACGGGGGTTGTTCCTTTTTGCTGATGGGAAATTCCCGTGTGGTGGGTGTGGTGCACGGGAATTTGGGTGGGGTGGGGTCTATTTTGCGATATTTTTTCCGATGTATTGGCCGTAGGCGTGGGTGCCGTTGGCGTTGAGGTGGAGGGGTAGGTTTCCTGGTGCTGGTGGCAAGAGATCGATTAGGTTGACCCACCAGCGGTCTCGGGAGCAGTTGTCGTGTCCGGTGGACATCGGCTGTGCGTCTAGGAAGGTTGCGTCGTTTTGGTCTGAAACTTCGCGCAGGGTGTTTTGGACTCGTTTTTCATTTTCTGCAACGGCTGCGGCGGGTAGTGGAATGGTTGCTGATGTGAGGCAGGTGTTGGCGCCGTCGGATATGTGTGGGTAGCCGACGACGGTGATTTTGGCGTTGGGGACGTGTTCGTGTGCTACTTGCAGTGCGCTGCGTAGGCCGTTTCGGATTGCGTGGTCTGATGCTTGGATGTCTTGTTTGTATGGGTAGGTGTCGTTGGCGCCGGCGACGATGACGACGTTTTTGGTTTGTGGGTTAAGGTCGCCGTGTTGTGCGGCTGTGCGAAGTGAATCGTCAATGTGGTGGCCGCCGGTTGCGAAGGAGGCGCCGGCGCATTGGTATTGGTCGACGTGGGCGCCTCCGGATGCGTTTGCGATTTCGTCGGCGATGGAGCCGTCGGTGACGCAGCCTACTCCGGTGTTGGTTTTGGCGTTTGCCTTGTTTTTCCAGTAGTCGGAGAATGTTGGGTTGGCTACTACGCTGTCGCCAACTAGTACGGTGTTGCCTGGTGTGGCTGCGAGTGCGGTGGTGTTTCCTGCGGCCAGGGCGGTGGTGGCTAGTATTGCTGCTGTGTATTTAGTGGGGGATTTCATCTTTAGTTTCCTTTTAGTTTGCTGTTTGCTTGAGTTTCCTTTGTTTAGGATATCGGTTTTCAGTGGAATGCCAGAATTTTGGTTTTGAGTGAAATGTTTTGAGTGTTGATGGTGTGGTGATTGTGGTTAGTTAGTTAGGCCGGGGTGGGGTTGTTGTGGGAGGTGGAGGAGTTTTTTCTTTTTGTGTTTGCCGGTGCGGGTTTCTTGGGTGGTTTTGTTGGTGTGGCATTGGTGGCAGAGGACGCGGAGGTTGTTGGGGTTGTGTGTTCCGCCTTGGCTTATTGGGGTGATGTGGTCTACTTCGTGTCCTGGTTTGCCGCATTGTTGGCAGGTGTGGTTGTCGCGGTTTCGGATTTGTTGGCGTAGGTGGTGTGGCGTTCCTGGGTGGTGTGGGTTTTTGTTGTTCATGGTGGTTTAGAGGTCGGGTTTGATTGCGGTTGGTGCTGGGTGTTGTGGGATGTCGTTGGGGTGTGCTTGGCGCCATTCGGTGATGTGGTTGATTGCGGTGTTGTATTTGTGGTTGAGGGTGTGTATTTGTTCGCGGAGTGTGTCGACTTGG
>NZ_JAKRDU010000002.1:0-267581 GCF_022347325.1 Corynebacterium nasorum | reverse complement strand
GCCGACGGCATCAAGGACAAGGCCAACGAGGTTATCGGCGGCCTGAAGGACGACTAATCCTCATCCGTATTTCTGCATATCGCTGCGCTGGCACCCCGCTGGCGCAGCGATTTTGTCGCTCGGGCGCACTCCCGTAATCTGGAACGCGGTGGCGTGTCCGAGCGGCCGAAGGTGATCGCCTCGAAAGCGATTGTTGGGTAACCCCCAACCGCGGGTTCAAATCCCGCCGCCACCGCACCGAGATCCCGGTCTGTTTGCGCAGGCCGGGATTTTCTTTTTCCCGGCTAGGCCGCGGGGCGCGGGGGAGGGGCCCGGCTGGCCGCCAGCTGTGAAAACTGGGACGCAGGTGGCTTCGCGATAGGGGATTATAGGGTGCGGCCACTACACTAGGGCGAAGTTCACCCCGTCCCCCACGTGAATGCGAAGGTACATCTACCCGTGGCTACATTGCTTTATCGTCTTGGGCGCTGGTCTTTCCTCCATAAGTGGAAGGTCATCGTGGCATGGCTGCTGCTGCTCGCCGCCGTTGGCGGTGCCGCCGCTTTGCTGATGAAACCGATGACGAGCGAGTTCTCCATCAAGGGAACCCCATCTATCGACGCCACCTATAAGACCATGGACCTCTTCCCAGAGGGCGGCAACCCTGCCAATTCACCCTCGGTCAACGTGGTCTTCAAGGCCCCAGATGGCCAGAAGCTTTCTGATCCAGCAAACCGCGAGGCCATCGACGCCACCATCTCCTACCTCGAAGACAACCTGAAGATGGGCGATACCACGCGCTTTGGCAACCCGCTTGAGGTCTCGCCCCGTCTGCAAGATCAGGTCATCCACCAATTCACGGATATGGGGCTGCCGGAAGCATCTGCCCGCGCTGATGCGGATAACCTCGCCATGGTCAACGATGACGAGACCATTGCGTATACCACCTTCAATTTTGACGCCGAGTCGCCTTATAGCGTGGAGCAAGCAGATAAAGACACCGTCACGGAGGCGATGAATATCGCCCGCGACCGCGGCCTTACCGTCGAAGGCAATGGCGCAGGCTTTGGCGATGAGATCGCGGTCAACTCCACCTCCGAGATCATCGGGCTGGGCGTCGCTTTCCTCGTGCTCATTTTTACCTTCGGCTCGCTGGTGGCCTCGGGGATGCCATTGGTTTCCGCCGTCATTGGCGTGGGACTCGGCGCGCTGGGCATGTTTATTGCCACCCACTGGATTGAGCTCAATAATATGACCCCGGTTCTGGCCATCATGATCGGCCTGGCTGTGGGCATCGACTATGCGCTGTTTATTCTTTCGCGCTACCGCGCCGAGCGCCGCCGCATGGATGGGCCCGATGCCGCAGGCATGGCGGTGGGTACGGCCGGCTCCTCCGTGGTCTTTGCCGGCGCGACGGTCTTTACCGCGCTCTTCGCGCTCATCATTGCGCGCATTGGCTTCCTCACAGCCATGGGCTTGGCCGCCGCCGGCACCGTCGCGATCGCCGTCTTGGTCTCGCTCACGCTCATCCCTGCGATGCTGGGCTTGCTGGGCGATAAGGCCTTCCATGGCCGAATCCCCGGCGTGGCCGGCAACCCGACCCGCAAGGGCAAGCGCCGCCGCGGGCCCACCATGGGCAACCGGTGGGTGCGTTTAGTCCAGAAGGTGCCCGGCCTGGCTATGGCGCTGGTCGTGCTCTCCTTGGGGGCTATGACCGCGCCGGTACTCCAGATGGAGCTTGCCCTTCCGGCCGATACCACGTCGAACCCCGATACCACCCAGCGCAAGGCCGCCGACATCATGTCCGAGGGCTTTGGCCCCGGCGTCAACGGTCCTTTCCTCGCCGTGGTCGATGCCCACACGGTCAACGCGGAATCCGGCGCCTTGGCCCCGCTTGTCGACGCCCAGTCCCAACCCGAACCAGCCCCCGCTCCCGAGCAGGATGCGGCCGAGAATGCTGCCCCCGAAGAGGAGATGCCTGAGCAGCCGCAGGGGGACCAGCCCGCAGCCGAGCCGGAGATCGCCCCGGCCGCTGAGGTGGTAGACACCTCCGCAGATGCGGCCGACGCTGCCTCCCCAGAGGACAAGGCCGCGCTTGCGTCCTTCCTCTACACCGCGGATCAGCTCAAGGGCTTGGGCGGGGTGAAGCACGCGCAGATTGTCGGCCTGAGCCAGGACAAGCGCGCCGCACAGATCATGGTTACCCCTGAAACCGCGCCCACGGACGCTGCAACGGTGAACGTCGCGCACGCGCTGCGCTCGGCCACCGGCGAGATCGAGGACGCCACCGGTACCGACATCGGCCTGACCGGCCTGACGGCCGTGCAGCTCGATATCACCGAGCGCCTCGAGGAAGCCATGGTGCCGTACCTGGCCATCGTCGTGGGTCTGGCCATTGTGCTGCTGCTGTTGGTCTTCCGCTCCATCTTGGTGCCGCTGGTTGCGGGCTTGGGCTTCCTGCTGTCCGTCGGCGGCGCCTTCGGCCTGACCGTCCTGGTCTGGCAGGAAGGCCTGTGGAACCTGGTGCCCGCGCCGGGCCCGCTGATTTCCTTCATGCCCATCTTCCTCATCGGCGTGACCTTTGGCCTCGCGATGGACTACCAGGTCTTCCTGGTCACCCGCATGCGCGAGCACATTTCTCGCCACCCGGAGGGCACCGGCGGGCGTTATAGCGCCGTCGACGAGGCCACCATCACCGGCTTTACCCAAGGCGCCCGCGTGGTAACGGCCGCAGCCATCATTATGATTTCGGTCTTCGTGGCGTTTATTAACCAGCCGCTGCCATTTATCCAGATCTTCGGCTTTGCCTTGGCCGCCGGCGTGCTTTTCGACGCCTTCTTTATCCGCATGACCCTCGTCCCCGCCACCATGTTCCTTATGGGCCGCGCGACGTGGTGGATGCCAAAGTGGCTGGCCAAGATTCTGCCCACCCTGGACATCGAAGGCACCGCCCTGGAAGAAGAATGGGAAGCTAAACACGCCACCCCAGCCCCTATCCCTGCAGACAAGGAAGAAGAATAGAAATGGACTTGAGCTTCGACATCGGCAAGCGCCTGCCCGAAGGTCCCGGCAAGCACGGCCGCAGCGGTGTCATCCACACCCCACACGGCGATATTCAGACCCCGGCCTTCATCCCGGTGGCCACTAAAGCCACGGTAAAGACCCTGACTCCGGAGCAGATTCGCTCCACCGGCGCGCAAGCCATTTTGTCGAATGCGTACCACCTTTACCTGCAGCCAGGCCACGACATCGTGGACGAGGCCGGCGGAGTGGCCGAGTTTGAAAACTGGCACGGACCGACCTACACCGACTCCGGCGGCTTCCAGGTGATGTCGCTGGGCGTAGGTTTCAAGAAAGTCCTTGCGATGGATATCGCGGAACTTAGCGATAAGGACATCCGCGCGGCAAAGAAAGAGCGCATGGCGCAGGTGGACGAGGACGGCGTGGATTTCAAATCCGTTATCGACGGCTCCAAGCACCGCTTCACCCCCGAGAAGTCCATGCAGATCCAACACGGGCTGGGGGCAGACATCATGTTCGCCTTCGACGAGCTGACCACGCTCGTTGATACGCGTACCTACCAGGAAGAATCCGTCGCCCGCACGCACCGCTGGGCCAAGCGCTGCCTGGATGAGCACGACCGCCTCACCCGCGAGCGCACCCACCGGCCGAAGCAGTCCCTGTGGGGCGTCGTTCAGGGCGCGCAGTATGAGGACCTGCGCCGCCAGGCCACCCGTGGCCTGCTCGACCTCGACTACGCCGCCCGCGAGGAAGGCAAGCGCGGCTTTGGCGGTTTTGGCATCGGCGGTGCGCTAGAGAAGGAAAACCTGGGCACCATCGTTGGCTGGGTCTGCGATGAGCTACCCGAGGACAGGCCGCGCCACCTGCTCGGCATCTCCGAGCCGGACGATATTTTCACCGCCGTCGAGGCCGGTGCCGATACCTTCGACTGCGTGGCGCCGACCCGCTTGGCGCGTCGCGGCGGCGTTTACACCCTCGACGGCCGCATGAACCTCACCAATGCGCGCTTTAAGCGCGATTTCGCTGGGGTCGACGAGGAATTCGGCGGCTACGTATCTGAGAATTACTCCCGCGCCTACCTGCACCACTTGCTCAAGGCGAAGGAATTCCTCGCAGGCACGCTGTGCACCATCCACAACGTGGAGTTCATGATTCGCCTGGTGGATAATATCCGCGCCGCCATCGACGGCGGCTACTACGAGGCCTACCGCGATGAATTCCTCGGCCGCTACTACGCCGGCAAGTAGTCCTCGCGCTTTTTAACCCACGAGATAACCATGGCCGTCACCGGCAGCATGACGGCCTCCATCAGGGTCTTCCACACGAACCCCACGATGACGTAGTTGATGAAACCACCCACCGTATCCACGCCGATTACCGGCGCGGCGATGGCGCAAAACAGCAGCGTATCGCCGAATTCGCCCACCACGGTAGAGGCGATAAGGCGCGCGAAAAGCCCCTTTTCGCCCGAGCGCTTCTTCATCGCAGTCAGCGTCCAGGCATTGAGTAGCTGGCCCACGAGATAGCCGGCTAGCGAGGCGGCCAGAATCTGCGGCATCAGGCCAAGCGTGGCCGCGAAGGCCTCCTGGCCCTCATAGAAATCGGCCGCCGGCAGCCAAATGGCGATATAGAAGCACACGGCCGCCAAGATGGCCATCGCGAAGCCGATGTAGACCGCGCGGCGCGTGGATTTAAAGCCATAGCACTCGGAGAGCACGTCGCCGACGATATAGGCCAGCGGGAATAGAAAGAAGGCACCGTCGGTCACCAGCGGGCCGAGCTGGACGCCCTTGGTGGCGTTGATATTGGAAATCAGGAAGGTCACCACAAACACGGTGACCAGCCAAGGGTAGAGAGTAGAGCGGACGGGAATGAAGCGCACTTCAGCGCCGTTCGTTTTTTCCATGCCCGCCATTGTGCCAGCCCGTAGACTGTGGGCATGAATTCTGCGACCACCGGCGCCGGCCGCTACGCGCCGAGCCCCTCGGGGGATCTGCACTTCGGCAACCTCCGCACGGCGCTTCTGGCGTGGCTTTTTGCCCGCTCGACGGGGCGGCGCTTTGTGGTGCGCGTGGAGGACATCGATAAGCAGCGCTCCTCCCAGGAATCGGCCGAGCGCCAGCTGGCGGACCTGCGCGCGCTCGGACTGGACTGGGACGGCGAGGTCATCTACCAGCACGATCGCGACGCTGCCTATGAGCAAGCCTTGGCCCAGCTGCCCACCTACGAATGCTATTGCTCGCGTAAGGACATTCGCGAGGCCTCCCGGGCCCCGCACGCCATCCCCGGCCAGTACCCGGGCACCTGCCGCAACCTCACCGAAGACCAGCGCGCGGCCAAGCGCGCCGAGCTGGCGGCCCAGAATCGCCAGCCCGCCCTTCGCCTGCTTGCCGACGTCCCCACATTCACCATCCACGACGCCCTCCACGGAACCTATACCGGCGACGTCGATGACTTCATCCTGCGCCGCGGCGGCCAGGACACCGGTTGGGCGTATAACTTGGCCGTCGTCGTCGACGATGCCTTCCAGGGCATCGACCAGGTAGTCCGCGGCGATGACTTGCTCTCCTCGGCGCCGCGCCAGGCCTACCTCGCCTCATTGCTCGGTATCGAGCCGCCGGAATATATCCACGTCCCGCTCGTGCTCAATGAATCCGGTGAACGCCTAGCCAAGCGCGATAGTGCGGTGACCATGCGGGAAATGGGGGACGTGGGGGACGTCGTCAAGCAGCTGGCGGCCTCGCTGGGGTATGAAGCCGGCAGCGCCGCAGAGCTGCTCGCGCAATTCGCGCCCGACCGCTTAAGCCCTGATCCCTATATCTGGCGCGGGTAAAATCTGGGCCCATGGACGTTCTTCTGGTGCTCATTGGGCTCATGCTGCTGACCGTATTCGTCGTCGCCATCGGTGACAAGATTGGGCTGCCGTGGCCGGCGTTGCTGACGATCATTACTGCCTGCGCCGTCTTCGTGCCGGGGCTACCCAGGTTTGAGCCGCCCACCGAGCTCATCCTGCCGATTTTCCTGCCGCCGCTGCTGTGGGCGCTGGCCCGGCGCACCTCGTGGGGCGTTATCCGTGAACAATGGGTGACTATCTTGAGCCTATCCGTGCTTTTGGTGGTCGCCACCACGCTGGCCGTTGGCTTCACGGCCTATGCCTTCCTGCCCGGTATCAGCCTGGCTGCGGCCATCCTCATCGGTGCAGCCATCGCCCCGCCGGACCCCGTCGCCGTTGACGCCGTGGCCGAGCCCGCCGGCATCCCACGGCGCATCATCACCACCTTGCAGACCGAAGGCCTGTTTAACGATGCCGCCTCTATCGTCGCCTTCAATCTTGCCTTGACGGCCGTAACCCAAGGCGATGAGCTCTCCTTTGGCAGCGGCGTGCTGAACTTCTTCTACTCTGCATTCGTCGCGGGCGGCCTGGGGTGGATCGTCGGCCGGCTGGTGGCACTGTTTATCACCCACGTCCACGACGTCACCGCGCGCAACGCGCTGACCTGGGTGACGCCGTTTGCCGTCTACCTCATCGCGGAGGAACTCGGTGCCTCCGGCGTTATCGCCGTGGTCATCGCGGCCGTAGAACTTAATTCCCGGGCCGATATCCAGGCCGAGGACCGCCTATCCGGTCAGTCCTTCTGGGAGACCATCGAACTGCTCTTTACTGGCGTGGCCTTCGGACTCATTGGCCTGACGGTCAATACCGCCATCGGCGAAGTGGGCTCGGACCTGTGGCATTCGGTGCTCGTGGGCGTCATCTTGTCCCTCGTGGCCTTTGTTGTCCGTTTGGTGTGGATGTATGCCTATTACCGCATCAACGTCTCCCGCGGCCGCCCACGGGTTGCGCCGCTGCGCCTGCAAGAGGTACTGCTGATGACGTGGTCCGGCATGCGTGGACTTGTCACTTTGGCGCTGGTTTTGTCCATCCCGGCGGGCGTGTTTAGTTTCCACCATGAGCTCGCCGTCATCGCGTTGACGGTCTTGCTGGCCACGATGGTGGTGCCCGGCCTGCTCTTGCCGTGGTTGATGGAGCGACTCGACCTCACGGAAGCCTCCCAGATTGCCAGCGATAAGATGCGCGCTGCCGTGGTTGGCCGTGCGCGTGCGGCCAGCATCGAGGCACTGTCGAACTTCCGGCCGGATGGGCATATCGCGCCCGACGCCGAAAAGGTGGATCCGGAAATTTCCGCCAACGTTATCCAATGGCTGGAAGACCGGATTGGTGATGGCGAGGATGTTTCCGAAGACTCCCGCAAGCAACGCGCCTGGCAGTTCCGCCACGTAGCTCTGGAGGCCCGCCGGACCGCTCTGACGGCGGCACAGGAGGAGCTGCTGCGCATGCGCGGCTACCGCGCCTATAACCCGGCCATCGTGGACGAGGTGCTGGAAGAAATCGACCGCATGGTCCTAGGCACCAAGCGCCACTAGGCTGGGCGGCATGAATGCCTTCGACTATGCGCAGCTTGAGGACGCGCTGGATTACCTCTACGACTTCCTTGACCAGGACCTAGCGGACCGCGTGCGCACCGAGCGTGAATACGTTCCAGAAGGGATGGAAGGCTTGCTTGCCGACGACTCCCTCGACGACTACGTCTGGCTGTGGATCAAAGACTCAGGCCCGAACGGCTTCCGGCAGTACCTGCGCGACGGAGGCTATCCCGAGGCCGAGGTCGCCCAGGCCTTCCTCTGGGCGCGCACTGAGTGGGGCATGAACACCCCGCCGCATATTGCGTGGCTAAAAGAAGACGGCTACGAACCGCCGGTCATCGATTAGCGGCTAGCGCGGCGTCGGCTAGCGCGGCCGAGCGCAGGTATAACAAAAATCCCGGCTCCGTTGCTATGCAGCAGGAACCGGGATTTCCTGTGGCGGAGGATGTGGGATTTGAACCCACGAGGGGCGTGAACCCCGCACGCGTTCCAGGCGTGTGACATAGGCCGCTAGTCGAATCCTCCGAGAAGAAACATTAGCAGCCGTGGCAATTATTTTACCAATCGCCAGGTCAGTGCGTGTTTTCGGGGAATTTTAACCGTTGTGTGGTGGCTAGGTATCGAGAGCGGTACCCGCGAGCGGCGGAGGGCTGCGCGGCCGGAGTCCCATTTGGCTAAACCGGCGCTCGGGCGTTAAAGTATGGGGCAGGATTCCGCGTGGCGTCCATCCTCTGAACTCCCCCAGGGCAGGAATGCAGCAAGGGTCAGGAGGCTCTGACGGGTGCGCGGGGTCCCCTTTTTGTATGGCGTGCGTTACTATTGGGGGCTAAAAGTCGCCCTATACATGGAAGGTAGACATACGCATGTCGCTTCTTACTTTGGAATCGTCCGAACTAACTGAGCTCGCTGCTCAGGTCCGTAAGGACTACGAGGACCTTAAAGCTAAGGGCCTGAAACTGGATTTGACCCGCGGCAAGCCAGCGAAGGCGCAGCTAGACCTCTCCAACGATCTCCTCGCCCTGCCAGGCCAGGGCCATTACACCGACGCGGCCGGAAACGACCTGCGTAACTACGGCAACCAAAAGGGCATCAAGGAACTGCGCGACATCTGGGGCAAGCTGACCAACATGGACCCCGAGCTGCTCGTGGCCGCAGATTCTTCCTCCCTGAACATCATGTTTGACCTGATTTCTTGGGCGTTCCTCTTCGGCACCAATGATTCCGCGCAGCCGTGGAGCAAGGAAGAAAAACTCAAGTGGATCTGCCCAGTGCCGGGCTATGACCGCCACTTTGCCATCACGGAGCAATTTGGCTTCGAGCTGGTGACGGTGCCGATGGAAGAAGACGGGCCGGATGTAGAGGCCGTCGAAAAGCTGGTGGCGGACCCGACAGTCAAGGGCATGTGGGTGGTGCCGATGTTCGCCAACCCCACCGGCGCCGTGATTTCTGAGGACAAGGCCCGCCGCCTCGCCCGCATGCAGGCCGGCGCACCGGATTTCCGCATCGTGTGGGATAACGCCTACGCCGTGCATACCTTGACTGAAGAGTTCCCGGAAATTCTGCCGATTCTGGATATCGCCGCGGAAGAAGGCCACCCGAACCGCTTCTGGGCCATGTCGTCCACCTCGAAGATCACCTTCGCGGGCGCGGGAGTGGGTTTCTTCGGCACCTCGGAGGATAACCTCGAGTGGTACCTAGAGCATGCCGGCATTCGCGGCATCGGCCCGAATAAGATTAACCAGCTGGCGCACCACGAGTTCTTCGGCTCCGCAGAAGGGGTGCGCGCGGTGATGCGCCGCCACGCCGCGCTGATTAAGCCGAAGTTCGATGCGGTGCTGCGCATCCTGGAAAAGCGCCTGGGCGAGTACGAGGTGGCGCAGTGGACCAACCCGAAGGGTGGCTACTTCATCTCCCTCGACGTTGTCGACGGCACCGCCAACCGCGTCTGGGAGCTTGCGCGCGACGCCGGCATCCTGCTTACCCAGGCGGGCTCGGCCTTCCCTTATGGCCAGGACGACAATGACCGCAATATCCGCCTCGCCCCAACCCTGCCGCCGCAGGAAGAGGTCGAGACCGCGATGGACGGCGTCGCTACCTGTGTGCTGCTTGCCGCCGTGGAGAAGCTGGGGGCCTAAAATCAACGCCGACGAGTCTGCCCTGTGGCTGAGCGAGATTATCCCGGCGCCGCTGGAGTTCCGCTACGTCGATGAGCGCCGGCTAGGCCTCGCCACGCTTGCCGACGCCCAATCGCTCGCCCTCACCACCACCTTCAACAACACCGACACCGGCCTGCAGAGCCAGGACGACGGCACCGATGTGCGCTGCGAGCTGTTGACGGTGGCGCGTACCGGGCAGCCCGAGGTGGCTGCCGCCGTAAATGCCGCGGCCGATACTTTCGAGAAGGCCGACGGTCTGCTTCCGGCGCAGCCGGGCGTGATGCTGCCGTCCATCCTCGACGCGCCGGGAATTACCGTGCACCACGGACTCTTCATCGCGCCGTACCTGTGGGGCGGGCAGACCCCGCAATTTCGCGAAGAGGGCCGCCTGACCCTCATCCTGCAGCTGGTCATGCTGACGGATTCGGAATATGCGTTTGGGGTAGAAGAGGGCGTCGGCAAGCTGCAGGGGGCAGTGGCCGAGCAGGGCATTGACCTGCTGGACTGGTCGCGCGAGGGTTAGCCGGTAAACTGGCTAACCGTGGCTTTATACCGGAAATACCGTCCAGCAACGTTCGCGGAGGTCGTGGGCCAAGAGCAGGTCACTACGCCGCTATCCGCCGCCCTCGATGCAGGGCGCATCAACCACGCCTATCTCTTTTCCGGCCCGCGCGGCTGCGGCAAGACCTCCTCGGCGCGAATTATGGCCCGTTCGCTCAACTGCGAGCACGGGCCGACCTCGACGCCGTGTGGCAAGTGCGATTCCTGCGTCTCCCTGGCCCCCGGCGGCCCCGGAAACTTGGACGTGACGGAGCTTGACGCCGCCTCGCATAATGGCGTGGAAGACATGCGGGAGCTGCGCGATCGCGCCTACTACGCGCCGGCCGAATCGCGCTACCGCATCTTCATCATCGACGAGGCGCATATGATTTCGCCCTCCGGCGCTAGCGCGCTGCTCAAGGTAGTGGAGGAGCCGCCGGAGCACGTCATTTTCATCTTCGCGACCACGGAGCCGGAGAAAATTATCGGCACCATTCGCTCGCGTACCCACCACTATCCCTTCCGCTTGCTGACCCCGCCGGCCATGAAGGGCTTGCTGCAGCGCACCGTCGCGGCCGAGGGCGTGCATGTCGAGGACGCCGTATACCCCATGGTCATTGAGGCGGGCGGTGGTTCCCCGCGCGATACGTTGTCCTTGCTGGACCAGCTGCTGGCCGGTGCCGGGCCCGATGGCCTGACCTATGACCTCGCCCGGCCGCTTTTGGGTGTCACCGATGTTTCGCTGCTTGACGACGCCATCGACACCCTCGCCAACCAAGACAAACCCGGCCTCTTCGCGATGGTGGACCATGTCATCGAGGCCGGCCACGACCCGCGTCGCTTCGCTATCGATTTGCTCGACCGCCTGCGCGATCTGATGATCCTGCAGGCCGTGCCCGGCGCTATCGAGGCCGGCCTCGTCTCCGCGCCCACCGACCGCGCTTCTGTGCTTACCGCCCAGGCGCAGCGTTTTTCCGGCCCGCAGCTGACCTACTTGGCATCCACGGTCAACGACCGCATCAGCGATCTCACCGGTGCGACCTCGCCGCGCTTGCTGCTGGAAATCATGTGCGCGCACCTGCTTATCGGGTCCACCGGCCCCGCGGCCACCGGCGCCACCGTCCCCGCGGCCGCACCCGGAGCGCCCGTGCCTGCCGGCCCTGCGACCCCGGGCGGTGCCGCCGCGGCAACCTCAGCTGTCGCAGGTGCCCAAGACCCCCAGTCCGCTGCGGCCGCCATTATCGCGCGCCGTCGCGCCAAGTCCCAGGAGCAGCACTCCGCTGGCTCTGAGCCCGCCCCTCAGCCGCAAACGCAAACCCAGCCCCCGGCTAAGACCGCGCAATCGTCCACCGAGCAGCAAACCCCGCAGCAACAACAGCAGCCGCAGGTAGAGCCGCAGCCGCAGTCGGAGCCGCAAGAGTCCCAGGATCCGTGGCAGCGCGAACGGCGCATACCGCAGTCGGCGCCGGCCCAGCAGGAGCGGCAGGAGCAGCGCGAGCCATTGGAGAAACCCGTACCGGCCCGCGCGGAGGAATCCGCCCAGGAAGCAACGGCGCGATCTGGGGGCCAGCCCGCTGCGGAGACGGCGTCGGAAAGAGTGTCGGAAACGGCGCAACCGCAGGCAACGCAAGAGCCGGAAGGCGACTTTGCGGAAGCCGTGAGGGAGAAATGGGTGGCGTTGAGGGGGAGCGTCGGAAAGCGGAATAAGGTAGCGGAAATTATGCTTGCCGAAGCCCGCGTGCTTGGCTTCCGCGATGGCACGCTAACGCTGGGACACACCACCGGTGCCCTTGCCGAGCGAATCAATGCGCCCGCCAATAACGCCGTTATCGTGGAGGTACTCAAGGAGGAGTTCCAGCGCGATGTGGCCGTGACCTGCGTGGTAGGCACTGACCCGAAGACCGCCGGTTTCAATGCCCCACGGCCGGCGCAGCGCAAGGAGGCGTGGACACCGAATCAGCCCGCGCGCGAGCCTGCCGACGACCAGGAGGCGGAGAGTAAGCAGGAAAACACGCCGGGCTGGCGCTCGCGCATCGCACGGGCGACGCAGGCCGCCAAGCAGCGCGATGAATCGCAGTTCAGCAACGGCGTGCCGCTGCCGCCCGAACCCGAGCCGGAGCCCGATGAGGTACCGCCCGAGGAACCGCCGGCCTATACCCGCGATGACGAAGAACGCGACATGATGGAGGCCGCGCAGTCCACCGGTGAAATGGATCATCGCAGCGCTACCGAGGTAGCTATGGAATTGCTGGAGCGGGAACTAGGCGCGCGGCGTGCCTAGGCGGCGAGCACGGTACACTCGGGCGGTAGCGAAATTTAAAGTTGATTTAGAAAGGAAACACCATGGCTGACCAAGACCCAATGCAGCAGGCAAATGACATGAACGACCTCATCGCGCAGGCCGCGCAGGTGCAGGCGGATTTGCAGAAGGCGCAGGAAGAAATCCTCGCTACCAACGTCGAGGGCCAGGCAGGCAATGGCCTGGTCAAGGTGACCATGACTGGCGGCGCCGAGCTCGTGGACTTGCAGATTGATAAGTCCATCGTGGATCCAGAGGACGTCGATACGCTGCAGGACCTGGTTATGGGTGCGTTCAAGGAGGCCCACGCTGCGGCCGGACGCCTGGCACAGGAAAAGATTGGCCCGCTGTCCCAGGGCATGGGTGGCCAGGGCGGCCCGTCTTTTGAGGATGTCTTCGGCGGCAACCAGTAGCCCGCGCGATACGATATAAGGCCGTTGCCCCGGGGTGGGGCGGCGGCTTTTGCCGATTTTGGGAGTAATTGATGTTTGAAGGACCTCTGCAAGACCTCATCGACGAGTTTTCGCGCCTGCCGGGAATCGGCCCGAAGTCGGCGCAGCGCATCGCGTTTCACGTTTTGCACATGGAACCCGAGGACATCGAGCGGCTGCAAAACGCGCTGGGCGCGGTGCGCGACGGCGTGACCTTCTGCCGCATTTGCTGCAATATTTCGCGTGAGGATGTCTGCCGCATCTGCATTAACTCGCAGCGTGACGCCTCTACTATCTGCGTGGTCGAGGAGCCTAAGGATATCCAGGTTATTGAACGCACCGGCGAGTATGAGGGCCGCTATCACGTTTTGGGCGGCGCGTTGGACCCGCTGGCGAATGTGGGTCCGCGTGATTTGAATATCTCCACACTGCTGCAGCGCCTAGGCGGCGTGTTGCCGGACCGAGAGCTTGCAGACTCCACCCCCGAAACCCCGCTTTACGACGCCACCCCCACCATCCACGAAGTCATCCTCGCCACCGACCCCAATACGGAGGGCGAGGCGACCGCCGCATACCTGGTGCGCTTGCTGCGCGACTTCCCTGATTTGAAGATCACCAGGTTGGCCTCCGGCATGCCGCTCGGAGGCGATTTGGAGTTTGTGGACGAGCTCACCTTGTCTCGCGCGCTTTCCGGCCGCCTGACCATATAGCACGATGAGCGCCCCGGCCAGTACTGGGCGAATGCGGAGCTACAGCGGCTAGGGCACGGCGGCCGTAGGCCCGGTTCGCGCTCGGCCGGTGAATACCGGCGGGCCGTGCGCCTCCTTTGTCGTCGTGCTGCATCTGCTGCTGCGCCCGCTGCGCCTGTTGTCGGGTTCGTTGCTGTGCCCTATGTGTGTATGCCTGTCCTGGCTAGCGGGCGGGAGCCAGGCGATCCGGCCCCGAATGCGCGCCATCCGGCCGCGGCCCGGCAGCCCGTTGATGGAGTTGTGATACGGGCACAATAGCGTCATGTTCTCAGGATGGGTGTGGCCGCCGCGGGAGTATTCGATGAGGTGGTGGGCTTGGCATTCGGAGGCGGGGCGTCGGCAAGCGGGCCAGGCGCAGCGGGCGCCTTCGGCCTCGAGCATGCGGCGTTGCTTGGCGGAGGCCTGCCGGGTGCGGTAGAGGTTGACCGGGCCGCGCTCGGGATGGATGAGCGTGAAGAGTCCCGCGCCGGCTAGGGTACGGCGGACTAGTTCGGCGCCGGTGATAGTGGCGCCGTTGGTCATAGCGAGGCGGATATCCTCGCCGTTTCCAGCGAGGATTTTCAGATAATCCGGCAGCTCGATGATGACATTGGTGGTCACGGTAGCGGGCGCGGTGGCGCGGGAGCCGTTAAGCCAGGCTAGCGGGTCGGATTTAGCGGCGGCCCAGATATCGGCCATTTGTGCGGCGGGGCCGGTGAAACTCAGGGTGGTTTTCTCCCCGTGCATAATCCGGCGTCCGCCGTCTTCGCGCTCGGGCGGAGGGTTGAATTCGCGCAGCAGACGGGTAGCCGCGCGCGAGACGTGCGCGGTGGTGCCGGCGGTGGCGCAGAGCTGCTCGCGGAATTGCCAGCGCTTGGTGGGGTCGCTAATGCTGCGCGAGCGACGGGCGATGAGCGCGAGGGTCTCTAGGCAGTGGTGATTGCGGCGCGCGGCGGCCAGTGCGCGGGCTTGGTAGCGCGAATGGCTGGTGGGCGAGAGAAAGGCCGCGGCGGTCCGGCGCAGGGTGCGCGCTTGGTCCGCGGGCAGGGGCAGGCTGGAGGCGGCGTGGACCTCTTCGAGAAGATCCACGCCGCGCTTAGCGATGTCGCCCAGCTGCTCCAATAACGTCATGCCCCGCAGCCTATTGGCGTGGGATGCGCGGCTACAAGGGGCAGCGGCCGGGCCTGTGGATAACTCGGGATTTCAGGGCCGTCGGGCGCAGTTATCCACAGTTATGGGCCTATCTTTGGGAGCGCGGGGGCTCGGAGGCGTTGAAACGTTCGACACGCAGGCGGTCAACGGCCGGGATCTCAAGCGGTTCAAGATCCGCGAGGGCCACGCCCATCGCTTGGGCGAGGAGGAGATCGGCCAGCTGCGGGTTTCGGGCCAGTGCCGGTCCGTGCATATAGGTGGCGATGACGCTGCCTTGGACGGCGCCTTCGTAGGTGCGCTGGGTGGAGCCATCGGCAAGGTCGGCGGTGGCGGCCTGGTCTGCATTGCCATTGCCACGCGTGAGCGTGCCGAGGGGCTGCGCGGAGGGGCCAAGGATGGTGGCGCCCAGGTGGTTTTCAAAACCGGTCAGCGGCTCGGTGAGGTCCGCGGTAACTCCAGCGTGGGTGGGTTTGGAAGCCACCTCGCCGATGGCACGGTCCTGCATGCCGGCCGTGGTGGCATCGAGCAGGCCGACGCCGTCGATGATGCGGCCGGAGGCGCGGAAGGACTCGCCCAGGACCTGCAAGCCAGCACAAATGGCAAAGACCGGGCGGCCGGCGTTGGCGGCGCGGCTCAGGCCGCCATCGGAAATCAGGTGGTCCGCGGCTAGGATCTGCGCGGTATCTTCGCCGCCGCCGAGGGTGTAGATATCCAGTGTCTCAGGCACGGGCTCACCCAAGCGGATCGGGTGAATTTCCGCCTGTAGGCCGCGCATGCGGGCGCGCTGGCGCAGGACGAGGGCGTTGCCGTCGTCACCGTAGGTACCGAGGACGTCGGGAAGCACTAGGCCGATATTAAGCATTGGTGGCCTCCTTGGAAAGCGCCTTCTTCAAATCGCGGAAGGCGGTGTAGTTGGCGAGGACCTCGATGCGCCCCTCCGGGCAGGCGGCGAGCGCATCGAGCGGATCCGGGATGAGCTCGTGGGAGATATCGGCGTAGACCAGGCGCACCGCCAGGTCGGTGCCGCGCTCGCCGGCGGCCTTCACGCTGAGGCCATTGAAACCTTCGAACTTCACGTCCCACAGCCAGGACATGTCGATGCCATCGGCCACCTGGCCGTTGGTGGCGATGACCAAGCCATCGGCGCTGCGGTCCACCATGGACAGCGCTTCTTGCCAGCCGGCCGGGTTCTTGGCCAGCAGGAGCCGAATCTCGCGGCCGCGCCAGAGGATGGTGGAGTAGCGGCCGGCAACATCGTCGATGCTTTCGGCGGCCGCAATGGCTTTGTCGAGGTCCACGCCGAAGCCGGCGACGGCGGCAGCGATGGCTTGGGCCGCGTTGCCCCGGTTAGCACGGCCAGGCAGCGCCAGGTTCAGGGGGCGTTTAGCGGTGGGGGTGATAATGCCATGCTTATCGACGCCCCACGTTGGCTGCGGCCGGCGGAATTCGCGGCCGTCGGCAAGCGGCTTGACGGCGTACCAGTCATCCTCGGTGCGCACGACGTGCCCGCCGGTGCGCGGGCAGGTAACGGAATCGCCGAGCCAGCCGGCGCCGGCCGAAACCCAGATGACATTCTTGGCGTCATAGGCCACGGAGGTCATCAGAACGTCATCGCAGTTGGCGATGACGAGCATGTCCGGGTGGGCTTCCACAGCGCCGCGCAGAGCCCGCTCGATCTTATTAATCTCGCCCACGCGGTCGAGCTGGTCGCGGGTGAGGTTGAGCAGAACTAGCGCCTGCGGGTTCAGGTTATCGGCTACGTGGGGCACGTGGAGCTCGTCCACCTCGAGTACCAGGTGGGAGGCGTCCTTGCCGGCCATGAGTGCGGAGATGATGCCGGCATCCATGTTGTCACCGCCGTCGTTGGTGGCTACGGTGTGCTCGGCGCGGACTGCAGCGGCTAGCATGCGGGTGGTGGTGGACTTGCCGTTGGTGCCGGTCACTAGCACGGCCGGGCGCCCACCGCCCAGGTTGGTCATGATGGAAGGGTCAATGGCATTGGCGATTAGACCACCGATCATTCCGCCGGCGCCACGGCCGGTGGCGCGGGAAGCGGTGGTGGCCAGCTTCGCGGCGGTAGTGGCGGTGGTGGTGCGCAACTTCCTCAGCGCACCCGGGACTCTAAAACTCATGTCCCCTAGGGTAGTCGCGCGGGCGGCTTAGTCGTTCTTTTTCCCCGCCGAGCCGCCAGAATTTCGTCGGCCCCTGCCGCGACCACCGCGGCCGCCCCGGCGACGGCGGCGCTTTTGGTTCTTAGCGCCGCCTTTTTTGTTGTTGTGGGATGAGCGTTGGGGCCGGGGCGTGGGTTTGCCGGATTCGGGTTCCGGCACGGCGTCTTCGATGCGGGTGAGGGCGTCAAGAAACGCGGTATCGGACATCAGCGGAATGCCCTTGCGGTGGGCGTGCATGGGTTTTCCCACCAGGTCAGTGGTCACGTTGCACACGACCAGCGAGGATTCGCGGGTGAGCTTTTCGGAATAATTGAGCTCCTCACGCATGAGCGCGGCGATGATGGTGTCCGGGTCCTCGAGGATTTCCGGAGCGACTACGATTTCCATGCCGCGGCGCAGTTCCTTGCCCGGCTCGTATTTGCCGGGGTTGTGGTGTTGGACGGGGGCTTCGGCAGCGTCGACTCGCACGTGGGAGCGTTGCAGGCCGAAGCGGTCGGCGCGCACGTCCTCGGGCGCATAGCTGCGCACTGTGCCGCCTCGTTGCTTGCGGTAGAGCGCGATGAGTAGTTCGGTTTGTTCGCGCGAAGTCTCGGGTTCGGGCCGCTTGGCGCGCTCTACCGAGGCCTGTGGCGAAGCGTCCAAGCCGCTCTGCTTAGCGACGCCCCCTAAACGCACATCATTCGACCGCACCTGCTGTGCATAGGAGGTGGCCAAAGTATCGATGATGCGAACGGGGGTGGGGACGTGTCCGACCTTCTGGCGGCGCCGGCGGCCCTTGTTGCGGCCGCGGTTGCGCGCGCGATTTTGGCGGGCGGCGGCCATCATGGCGCGGCGGGCTTCGGCGACGAGAAAACCCCAGGTATAGGGGAGATCGTGGACGATGAGTGTGCGGCCGTCAATAAGCTTGTCCAGCGATTTGAGGATCTTGCCAAAAGCTGGCGCCTGCTCAATATCGGTGGTGCTCAGCCCGTGGAGGTGGCGCGGCCCGGCATCGATATCGGGCTTGAGGACGGCGTGGAATTGCTGGCCCTTCTCGCTGGTGTCGTTGAACGCAATGGCGTCGATAGTAACGATGCGCCCGGTGCTGGGATGGATGCCGGTGGTCTGGATGGTCAGCGCCACATAGGGAAAGTCCGCTGCGTCGTTGGGCGAGTCGGCCTGCTGCGGCTGTTGCTGGGCCGGTGGGTGCGGTTTCGGTTTCGGCTTGGGTTTCGGGGCGTCTGGCTCACCGGAGGCACGGACCGCACGGCGGGGCTTAGTGCGGCGCTGTTCCATGCCTGGTTTGGGCGCTGTGGACCTGGCCGCGTGGCGCGAAGCTACCGTCGCGGGCGACGGCGCTGGGGCCGACGCCGACGGGTGCTGCGGGGAGGGGCCAGGTGTGTTGTTCATTAAACTCAGTGTAGTATCCCGCATTTCGTGCAGGGGGACAGGGCGCGCCGCTTAATCTTCTACAACGACGACAATGACCTTCGGCGGGGTTGTTTGTTCCTCAGGTTCTTCAGGGTGCCCCGGTGTCTCTGGCTGCTGCGGTTCAGCCGGCTCTTTCGGCTCTTCCGGCTCTGTCGGTTCTTCTGGTTCGAGCGGTACGAGGGGCTCATCCGAGCCGTCCGGCGCGCTGCGGTCTCCCGTGGGCAGTTCCGGTTCGACCTCTGGTTCTGGCTCCGGGGTGGGCACGATTTCCGAGCCGGGGATCGTCGTCGTTGGGACAGTAGTTTCCGGCTCTGGCGTTGGCTCGAGTTCGGAACCTGGGATAGTGGTGATCGGCACGGTGCTATCCGGTGCCGGCTCAGCCTGGGGCTCCGAGGTCAATAACGAAGATGTCGTTGTAGGCGCAGTCGGCTCCGCAGGCGTTGGCTCTGAGGACTCTGGTGCGGGCAGTGGCGTCTGCTTATCCGTCGAGGTGGTGGCGCCGTCTTCAGTTGTGGTCGTTTCAGCCGAAGTCTTTTCCGAAGTAGGCGTATTTGAAGTAGGTAGGTCGGACGGCTCGGCAGGTGCGGTAGCCTCCGTCGACGTCGTGGCCTTCGATGGTGACGTCGAAGTTGCAGAATCCGTAGATGCCGTGGTCTGCGCGGGCTCCGTGGTCTGCGTTGTCTGGGAAGGCTCGGCCGATGACGAAGACGTGGAGGTTGCAGTCGGCTCCTTCGCCGCTAGCTGCGGCGCCGGCTCAGAGCTGGAAGATGGCGCCGCGGCCGGAGTCGAAGCCGGGGTCGATTCGACGTTATTAGCCGCAGCGGCAGCGGCAGCGGCTGCGGCGGAGGCGGCGCGGGAAATTGCCTGGGAATCATGGCCCTGGTGCTCGCCACGGTGCTTGTCGTGGTGGCCGGCGGCAGGGGTCGTGGCACGGTCAGTCTGAGGGGTGTGCGTCGGCCGCGCCTGCTTAGACGGTTGGGGCGCGGGGGCGTGGCGGTGCTGCGGTGGTGTCTCAGAGGGGGCGTCGGCAAGCGGGTGCTGGGTCGGGGAATCCGCGCGGGATGGCGCGGCGACACCGCTGGTGGGGCCAGCATCGTGGATGCGGGGCGTGGCGGGGTGCGCGGGGCGCTTGGGACCAATGCCATCGAAATGGGAAGAATCGTCGGTGGAATGATTGCTTTTCGAAGCAGGCGCGGTGGAATGCGAGTGGGTGTCCGAAAGAGCTTCGTCCTCACTAAGCATGTGGGTAGCCACGGTGGTGCCGCCACCAACTAGCACGGCGACACCGGCTGCGGCCAGCAGATTCGAGGTCACGGCCCCAGAAACGCCGGCGGCATTGGCGGCAGAGGTGATGGCAAAACCACTTGTGGAGGAGGTGCCAGCGGCAGAGACTCCGGCAGTGGGGCCGCTGGGAACGCTGGTTGCGGCCTGTGCGCGGGCTGCGGTGGCCGCGGACATGACGGCGGCGCCACCGGCGACAACGCCCAGAACTAGGCCGGCGTGGTGCCTATTGGCAGCGTTGTGCGCGTAGATGGTCAGCGCGGGGCGGTCATCGGCGTCGTAGTGGAAGTAGCCGTGGGCAATGGCGAGGCGGCCGGATTTGGTGCAGTCGAGCACGGCGGGGGCAATCTCGCGGGCGGCATCGCGCGGGAGGGAGCCTAAGAAGATGCTATTGACATAGACATCAACGGTATTTCGCCGCAGGAAACCACGGGTGCGCAAGGAGACGAGGTAGTGCTCGTCGGTGTGCGGAAAGCCAGTGACGTCTTTGGAAAACTCCGTCAATGTGGCGGCAGCCTCGCCCGGCAGCATGGTCCAGCGCTGCGCCGGCGGGTTATTGGCGGGGATGCACAGGTGCGGTGCCGGCAGGAGCAGGTTGAGCGTGGGCCACTCTTCGCCGGAGGCATCTGTCATGCTCACGTGGGCGGTGGCGCGTGGGCGTAGGCCGGCGCTGAGAACCCAGTCAAAGAGTGCGTAGGCCTGGGAATCGGCGGCGCTGAGACGGCCAAGGAGAGAATCGCTGATCCACACCGCGAAGCCGTCCTGGGCGGTGCGGGGGCCGAGCTCCGCAGAGAGGTAACCGCCTTCTGCGGCGGTGGACTCGAGCAGTTCGCTGAAAACTTCTGGCGAAACATCCTCGATGGGCAGATTATGGATCACGCCAAAACCGTGGTCAGGGACCACGTAGGTGGCGGAATCCAGCGAAGTCATTGGGGCCTTTCGATAGGGGGTAATAGTAACACTGTATTTTAGGCACTGCCGTGGGCCATTTCCAATTTCCCCGGCCGGTGAACAAGGGTGTTACCCTGCCCGAAAGTTTTACAGAATAAAAATGAGCACGGCGATGAGCGCTGCAATCACTAGTAGGGCCACGACGGCGGGACACCACCGGCGGCGGGGTGTGGGGTCATCGGTGCTTATGGCGCGGAAGCTCGTGGTTTCGAAGGTTTCGGTGGCGGCGGGGGAGGTAGGGGCGGCGTCGGCAAGCGAGGCTTCCTTCGAATCCGGCAGCGGCGCCCCCGCGTAGATGCTGAGCACGCGGCCGGTGTTGCGCGGCGCATGGTAGGCATGGGCTAGGGTTATGCCCTGCTTGGCGACGTCCACCCCTTCCAACCGCCCCACAAACTGCGGGCCCAAATAAGCATCGGTGCCGGAACCGGTGCTGCTGGGCGAGAGCGTAACCAATACGTGCATGCGGGCGTGGGCGGGAATGTCCAGATCCGCGGGAAGATCGGCGATGTCGATGGGTGGGGCATAGCCCAGCATTGTCCACGGGCCCGCTGGCGGATTATTCGCCGGCAGGCAAAGGCCCGGCCGGGGCAGCAGTAGCGAGAGAGAGCCATCGGGCTGCGGCGCGGCGGTGGCTGCAGGGGTCAGCCCGGCGCGAAATAGTAGATCTATTTCGGGATACTCCGCGCGGTCGGCGCTGGTGATGTGCCCGATGGTGGAGTCGGTACGCACCTCCAACCCGCCGTCTGGGCGGGGTGCCAAGGTGACGGTGAACTCTCGGTTTTCCTTCGTCTGCGCATCGTAGATGGGCAGGGCCTGCACGGCGCCCAAGCCACGGTGCGGTATGAGGTAGGTAGAAGAAGGCATACCCACCCTTCTACCACGCCGGGCCGCGGCGCCGGCGAGCAGGCCTAGGCCAGGGCGCGGTTGACGGCGGAGTTAATCGCGTTGATGGAAGCCCGCGTGGTGGACCCGGCGATGCCCGCTCCCCAGACCTTGTTCTGGTTGACGTCGGCGGCGATATAACAGGCGGCCTCGGCGTCGTCGCCGGCGGAACGGGACTGCTGGGAGTATTCCATGACCTCGAAGTCGATGCCCAGGGATTCCAGGGCGTTGGCATAAGCCGCAATGGGTCCGTTACCGCTGCCTGAGACGGTGGACTTTTCCCCGTGGAAAGCCACGGTGGCGGTCACCGATGCATCCCCATCTTCTGTTGGGGCATTGTCCATATGGAAAGACTCCAGGGTCAGCGGATCCTCGCGGTCCAGGAACTCGGTGGCAAAGATATCCCACATGTTTTTGGAATTGACCTCGCCGCCTTCGGAGTCGGTGATTTCCTGGACCACGCTGGAAAATTCCGCTTGCATGGCGCGAGGCATATTGATGCCGTGATCGGTCTTCATGATGTAGGCAACGCCGCCCTTGCCAGACTGGGAGTTGACGCGGATGACCGCCTGGTAGTCGCGGCCCACGTCCTTTGGATCGATGGGCAGGTAAGGAACCTCCCAGATGGCCTCGCGCATTTCTTCCCACGAGACCTCGGTATTATTCGCGCCGGGGCGGATGGTGGCTGCCAGCGCGTCCAAGCCCTTATTAATTGCGTCCTGGTGGGAACCGGAGAACGCAGTAAAGACCAATTCGCCGCCATAGGGGTGGCGCTCCGGCACGCGCAGCTGGTTGCAGTATTCAACGGTTTCGCGAATCTGCGGCAGATCGGAAAAATCAATCTGCGGGTCCACACCCTGGGTGAGCATATTCAGGCCCAAAGTGACGAGATCTACGTTGCCGGTGCGCTCGCCGTTGCCAAAAAGGCAGCCTTCGATGCGGTCCGCGCCCGCCATAAAGCCAAGTTCGGCGGCGGCGATTCCCTCGCCGCGGTCATTATGCGGGTGCAGTGAGAGCACGACGTCCTCGCGGCGGGCAAGATTGCGGTGCATCCATTCGATGGAATCGGCGTAGATATTGGGCGAAATCATCTCCACGGTGGATGGCAGGTTGATGATCATTGGATTCTCTGGGGACGGATCCATGATGTCTACCACCTCATCGCAGACCTCGCGGGCGAAGTCCAGCTCGGTACCGGTGAAGGATTCGGGGGAGTATTCCCAGCGCCACGTGGTATCTGGGTAGTCGGCGGCGATGGACTTAATGAGTGTGGCAGCATCGATGGCCAGCTTCTTAATGGCAGGTTTGTCTTTGCGGAAGACTACGCGGCGCTGCAGCTTCGAGGTGGAGTTATAAAAGTGCACGATGACGTTCTTGGCGCCCTCGCAAGCTTCAAAGGTGCGGCGGATCAGGTGATCGCGGGCCTGTACCAGGACCTGAATGGTGACGTCATCGGGAATTTTATTGCCCTCGATGATTTCGCGGACAAAGTTGAAATCGGTTTGGGAGGCAGAGGGGAAGCCCACCTCGATTTCTTTGTAGCCCATCTTGACCAGCAGGTCGAACATGCGGTGCTTGCGCTCTGGGCTCATGGGATCAATCAGCGCTTGATTGCCATCGCGCAGATCCACCGCACACCACTGGGGAGCGTGGGTGATTTTCTGGCTGGGCCATGTGCGGTCCGGCAGGTCGATGTCTTCTACCTCGACGGCGAAGGGTTGATAGCGTTCGTGGGGCATGGCGGAGCCGCGCTGCTTATTCCACGCGGGTTGTCCTTCGCGGCGTGGGCCGGTGGGGGTGGTGATGTCGCGCGGGGCGCTGATAAAAGAGTCGGTGGGGGACATGGGGTGCGGTTTCCTTTTCTGGTGTCTATGGGGAAAGACGGCCAGCTGGGCTTGGGTAGCCGGACTCCGCGACGGGGCGCTGGCCAGTGCTTAGGCCGAAATCCCGCCGCGGCAGATAAGGAGTAGGTCATTCCGCTGTGTCATATCGGTCACACTACAGGCTTTCTCACTGTGCGGCAAGAGATTTCATTCAATGAGACGCGGTGGTGGTGGGGTACCATGCCTTTCGTGTCTAATCCCCGCCATGCCAAGCCCCAAACATCATCCATATTGCGTTCCTTGTGGGCGCCTGCCGCACTCGTTGCACTCATTGGAGCCGCATTGCGCGTAGGCGTACTCGCAGCGGTGGCCGCCGCGCAGGACGATAAGCTGTGGGGGCTGCTCAATAAGTGGGACGCTAAGCACTACGTAGAAATCGCCCGCGGCGGGTACTTTGGTGCGGATATTTCTACGGATGGGCCGGTCCATGAGACGACCATGGCCTTCTTCCCGGGATTCCCCTTCCTCGTGCGTGGGTTAAGCAGCATCTTTGGTACCGACGAAGCGGGCACGGCCATTGCGCTCAATGTGCTCTTTAGCATCGCGCTGGCTGCCGGTGTGATGGCCTTGGCTGCGCGCATGGGCATGGGGAAGTGGGCCCAGGTGCTCAGTGCTGTGATGGTGACCTGTGCGCCGATGTCCATCGTGTTTTCCATGCCGTATACCGAGGCACTTTTTGGGGCCCTGGCCATATGGGCGGTGGTGGCGCTCGTAGATGAGCGATGGTGGGCTGCCGCGGCACTAATTTTTGTAGCCGGACTCGTGCGTCTTACCGCGGTGGATCTCGTTGCGGTCTTTGCATTCATGGTGCTGCTGCGGGCGCGAAAGAACTGGCGGGCCTGGGCCGCGGTGGTGTTTTCGGTCGTGCCGCTGGTGGGGTATTTGTGGTGGTCGAGCAGCCATCTCAAAGAAGTTGGCGGTTATTTTGGGATCCAGAAAGAACATTGGAACTCCAGCTTTGATGGCGGCAAAGCCACGGTTATCTGGCTTTGGGAGACGCTTAGCGGGGCTACTAACGGTGGATATCTGCTCAGCGCCGGCGTGATGATCGCTGCCCCGGTTTTCCTTGTGTTGGCATGGCGCCGCCTGCCGTTAGCGGCCTGGCTATTCTCTGCGGTGCTGATGGCGAACGTGCTGCTTTCTGATGGCATTATGCACTCGCGGCCCCGGCTGCTCCTGCCGGCGGTGATTGTGTTGTTGCCGTGGGTGAAAAAGGGGACGTCGGCAAGCGTGGCGGTTGGCGCCTGGGCCCTGTTCGGGGCGTGGTTTTCGGCCTATATGCTCGGCGTATTTGAGTGGGCCATTTAGCCGCGCTGGCTTACCGGGCTGCGGGAGAGCACGATGGTGGAGAGCACCATAACGGTAAGGGCGATGAGCATAATTGCCCAACCGACGGCCGTATCGATGAGGAATTTCTCTCCCAGCACCATGTAGCCCAAGCCGAAGGCCACGATGGGTTCAAAGATGGTCATGGCCGGCAGGGAATGGGCTAGGGGGCCGGCATTAAAGGAATATTGCTGGACCACGGTGCCGGTGAGCGCGAGACCGATGAGGCCGTAGAACTGCCAGCTTGCCAGTAGCGTGGCATGGCCTTCGTGGGTGAAAATGTCCACCACGGCCTTTGATAGCAGGGCGACGAAGCCGTAGATGACGCCGCAGGCCGTGCCCAACGCTAAGGGACGGTTATCCGGTAGCTTCGTGGCTACCGCAGCAAGTAGGGCGAGGGTGACCAACCCTACAAGGAGCGCCGGCCACCAATCGCTCCATTCCGGGCGGGGGTTTCCTGCGACCGGACGGCCGTAGACGACCATGATGCCCACCGCGATGGTCAATGCAATAGACCAAAAGACCTCGTGGAAAGGCATTTTGCGGCCGGAATACCACGCCGAAAGCGGCAGGGTAAACATTAAGGACAGCACCAAGATGGGCTGGACCACCAGCAAGGTGCCAAAGCCGAGGGCGATGACCTGCAGGCCATAGGCGCCAATGGCGGCCGCGGTGCCCACCCACCACAAGGGGTTGGACATGGCGGCGCGCATGACCGAATCATCGGCGTCGAGGGCAATGCGGTGGCGGATGACCGTGCCCCAAGCAACCGTCAGCGCGGATGCGAGCGCGAAAAAGATGGCGAGGAGGTTGCTTAACACCCGCTCAACGGTAGTAAAAAATCCTGCTATATGCATATTCTTCCCTGCATGGCGCGCGTTTTCTGCGCTAAGGAAGCGAGCGTGTGGTGCGCTTAACGTTGGGGGCGTGTGAATAAAAATTAAGCATTGTCTAGGAATTATGATGAGGGCAAAGACCCTGCGGGGTAGCATGGGTCTTTGACTAATGAACGACAGGTATTTCCGGGCGTGTACACACACGCCAGGGATGCCTTGAACGACGAAAGGCGGCATCCTTACCGTGGCCCTGATCGTGCAAAAGTATGGCGGCTCATCCCTCGAATCCGCAGACCGCATCCGCGCCGTTGCGGAGCGCATCGTGGCCACCAAGAAGCAGGGCAACGACGTTGTCGTGGTGTGTTCCGCCATGGGTGATACCACCGATGAGCTGCTCGACCTTGCCGCCCAGGTCAATCCCGTCCCGCCGCAGCGGGAGATGGATATGTTGCTCACCGCCGGCGAGCGAATCTCTAATGCTCTGGTGGCCATGGCAGTGGAATCGCTTGGTGCCCACGCCCAGTCCTTTACCGGTTCCCAAGCCGGAGTGCTCACCACCGAGCGCCACGGCAATGCCCGCATCGTGGACGTCACCCCGGGCCGCCTGACCGAGGCTTTGGACGAAGGCAAGATTTGTATCGTCGCCGGCTTCCAGGGCGTTAATAAGGAATCGCGCGATGTCACCACCTTGGGTCGCGGTGGCTCCGACACCACCGCGGTGGCACTTGCTGCCGCGCTGAAGGCGGATGTGTGTGAGATTTATTCTGATGTCGACGGCGTCTACACCGCAGACCCGCGCATCGTCCCAGACGCGCAGAAGCTAGACAAGCTCTCCTTTGAGGAGATGTTGGAGATGGCCGCGGTAGGTTCCAAGATTTTGGTCCTACGCAGCGTGGAGTACGCCCGCGCGTTCAATGTACCCTTGCGAGTTCGCTCGTCTTATTCAAATGACCCCGGCACCCTAGTTACCGGATCGATGGAGGATATCCCCGTGGAAGAAGCAGTACTAACTGGTGTAGCAACCGATAAGTCCGAGGCAAAGGTCACCGTCCTGGGCATCCCGGATCGCCCGGGGGAGGCTGCGAAGGTCTTTCGCGTCATTGCCGATGCAGAGATCAATATCGATATGGTCTTGCAAAATGTCTCCTCCCTGGAGGACGGCACCACCGATATCACCTTCACCTGCCCGCGTGCCGACGGCCCGCGTGCCATGGAGCTGCTGAGCAAGCTGAAATCTGAAGGAGGCTGGGCCAATGTGCTGTATGACGACCAAGTGGGGAAAGTCTCCCTCGTCGGCGCCGGCATGAAATCCCACCCGGGCGTTACCGCAGAGTTTACCGAGGCCCTGCGCGACGTCAACGTCAATATGGAGCTCATCTCCACTTCTGAAATCCGCATCTCCGTGCTCACCCGCGAGGCTGACCTGGAAAAGGCCGCCCGTGCACTGCACGAGAAATTCCAGCTTGGTGGCGAAGAAGAAGCCACGGTTTATGCTGGAACCGGACGTTAAACACCCACAGCAACTACAGAGGATTTATAGTCATGACCACTGTTGCAGTAGTAGGCGCTACCGGCCAGGTCGGCCGCGTTATGCGCTCCATCTTGGAAGAACGCAATTTCCCGGCCGATAAGGTGCGCTTTTTCGCCTCTTCCCGCTCCGCCGGCACCGAGCTCGAATTCCGCGGCGAGCAGATTACCGTTGAGGACCTCGCCGAGGTTACCGAGCAATCCGTCGCCGACGTTGATATCGCCTTGTTCTCTGCCGGTGGTTCTACCTCCAAGCAATGGGCTCCAGTGTTCGCCGCGGCCGGTGCGACCGTGGTGGATAACTCTTCGGCCTACCGCAAGGATCCAGAGGTTCCCCTCATCGTCTCCGAGGTCAACCCGCAGGAAGCCAAGAACACCCCCAAAGGCATCATCGCGAACCCGAACTGCACCACCATGGCCGCTATGCCGGTGCTGAAGGTCTTGCACGATGCCGCGGGCCTGAACAAGTTGCATGTGTCCTCTTACCAGGCGGTCTCCGGCTCCGGCCTGGCCGGCGTGCAGGCGCTGGCCGCGCAGGTCTATTCCGTTGGCGAGCACAATGTGGGTTTGGTCCACGATGGCTCTGCACTCAATGACGAGGACTTTGGCCCTTATGTGGCGCCCATTGCCTATAACGCGCTGCCGATGGCCGGCAACCTCGTGGATGATGGCTCCCTAGAGACCGATGAGGAGCAAAAGCTGCGCAACGAATCCCGCAAGATCCTAGACATTCCGGAGCTGAAGGTTGCAGGTACCTGCGTGCGCATCCCGGTCTTTACCGGCCACACCCTGACCATCCACGCCGAGTTCGACAAGGCAATCACCCCCGAGCAGGCCACCGAGCTTTTGAGCGGTGCCCCGGGCGTTAAGCTTGCCGACGTCCCCACCCCGCTCGCTGCCACCGGCATCGACGAATCCTTGGTAGGCCGCATCCGTCAGGACCAGACGGTGGACGATAACAAGGGCCTCGTGCTCGTTGTCGCCGGCGATAATCTGCGCAAGGGGGCCGCGCTCAACACCATCCAGATCGCGGAGCTACTCGTTTAAGCAGGTGCCGCTTCGTCGCAGGCTACACAAAAAGCTCGGCGCCCTCCTTCCTCGTTACGGGATAAGGAGGGCGCCGAGCTTTTATCTTGATTGACGTGGGCGAGAAGGCTAGTCCTCAGAGACTGGCTTGGCGGTGCCCGTAGCCTTGCCGCTATCAGCGGCAGCATCCTTCTTGCCAAAGTCAAGGTCGCTATCGGAGGACGGAACCTCCGGCTTGGTGTGCTGCACGTAGGTCACGGATGGCTCCGGATCTTCGCGGTCGTAATCGAGATCCTCATCGTTTTCGAGCTCTTCGTGGATCTCTTCGGCGATATTGGTGACGAACTCGGTGGTTTCCATATTGGACGCCGCAGCCAGCTTGCGCAGCTCGCGCTCATTCTTCTTGGTAAAGCGCTTGCGCGGATCCAGGCGGCGGGAAACCAGCTCGTGTGCGCGCATGCGGCGGTCGGACTCATCGGCCAGCTTGCTGCCGTTCTTGATGCGGTTGAAGACCATCACCGCGATCATCAGCAGGCCCAAGTAACCCAAGATCGGGTAGACATTGCTGACCAGCGTCTGGAAGCCCACGAAGGACAGGACGAAGCCGACGATGCAGCAAACAGCGTAGACAGGGTAGAAGCGCTTAGGATTATTACGGGTCAAGCGCTTGCCCAGCGCGTAGAACATGCCGATAGCGGTATTAAAGACCATGCCGTAAATAACAAAGGTCATGAGCACACCCAGTACCGGGTGGATGCCCGTGATTAATGCCAGCACTGGCATATCTTGACCGTTGACGTCCTTAGCTTCGAAGAACAGGGCGAAGACCAGCAGGGCCAATAGGATGAGGTAGAGCAAGCCACCGATAAGGCCACCAATGCCCACTGCACGGTTATCTAGGAAGTTACCGCCAATGACGATGGACATGGACACAGCCGTCATCACGTTCAGGCCGGTGTAGTTCAGCGCGGATAGCCACCAGTTGGGCAGCGAGGTATCTACATTATTAACCGCCCAGTCATTCATAGCGGAGAAGTCTACGTCCGCGTTCACAATGGTATAGCCGGTGGCAAGCACCACGAAGATGATGATGAACGGGGTGATGGTACCGATGACTGCGGTCACGCGGTCAACATCCATCAGGCCGACGAGCAGTACCAGAATCAGCATCGCGGTGGCGCCTACCCATACAGGTATGGACGGGAACTGCTGATTGATATTAGAACCACCGCCGGCGAACATGACGAAGCCGATGGCGAACAGGGTCACCAGGGTGGACCAGTCCAAAATCTTGGCGGTAAACGGCGATGCGACCTTGTCGTAGACAGCGGTATGTTCCTCGGCCTGGAAATACGAGCCGAGCTGCAGGATGGACACGCCGGTGATCATCATCAAGCCAGCGGCTAGGGCGATGCCCCACAAGCCCCACTTGCCAAAGGCCACGAAGAACTGCATAGCTTCTTGGCCAGAAGCGAAACCCGCGCCCACGACGACGCCGATAAACGCCATGGAAATTCCGATTGCGCGTTTTAACATGAAAGGGAGAAACTCTCTTACTCACACGCGCCGGGCCCGGCATTGGGATCGCGCGGGCCCGGATCGACGGTCGATTTATCACGTGTGTACAGATCTAATAAACCACACATTGGACAAATACTTCGGGCAAGAATCGCCCTAATTGTGGCCTCCTTCACCCAGCGTCTGGTGCTCAATCTGCAGCTAAATGCCAAAAACTGGGGCTCTTGGGGTGCAAGGTAACCAGAACGTAACAATTTGCAGGTGAAATTATCTCGCCGCCTCAAGGGGCCGGTATGGGGGTATTAACCTGTCCCTGCGATCAGATCCTTGCGGGCGCGCGCGACGCGGGAGCGGATAGTACCTACCCGCACGCCAGCAATCTTGGCCGCCTCCTCGTACGTGTAGCCCAGCACCTGGGTGAGAATGAGGGCTTCGCGGCGGTCGGCCGGGAGGGCGTCGATAAGCGCGCGGGCATCTATCCATTCACTCCATGCCGTGGACTCTTCTGGTGCCGCACCCATGGCGTCTTCGTATTCGGTGGCAGATTTGCGCGGCCGGGCCATATCGTGGCGAATATTATCCACCCTCACCCGCCGGGCTAAAGACAGCAACCACGTGCGTGCCGAGGACCGGGCCGCAAAGCGTGGCAGGGCGCTGATCACGCGCAGATAGGTCTCTTGGGTGAGATCGTCGGCGCCTTCCGGCCCGCCTAAATGCGCTAGCAAACGCCACACATCATCCTGGGTAGCCCTAATAAACTCCGTCAGCGCCGCACGGTCACCGCGACCGGCCCGAAGGGCAAGGTCGGTGACGCGGGCGTCATCTGCTGCGGAGTGGTGAGTCACCTGAATGAATCTACCAGTAGCCCCTACACTCCTTTTAGACCCCTGACAACCGGTGATTCTTTTGCCACACTGGTGGTACATATCCACTGATTGCCAGGAGGCAAAATGACTGATTTCACCGCTGATGACATCCTGAACAAGGGCCAGCGCCCCGCTGGCAAGGGCAATACCACCCGCCCGTCTGGCCAACCAGTTCCTTCCGAGAACACCTCGGTGACTGCTGGCCAGCAGGGACCAGTGGTGCTCAATGACATCCACCTCATTGAAAAGCTTGCCCACTTCAACCGCGAGCGCGTGCCGGAGCGCACCCCGCACGCTAAGGGCCACGGCGCCTTCGGTGAGCTGCACATTACGGAAGATGTATCCGCCTATACCAAGGCCAAGGTCTTCCAGAAGGGCACCGTCACCCCGATGATGGGCCGCTTTTCCACCGTCGCCGGTGAGCAGGGATCCCCGGATACCTGGCGCGATGTACACGGCTTTGCGCTGCGTTTTTATACCGAGGAAGGCAACCTGGACATCGTGGGCAATAACACCCCAGTCTTCTTCGTTCGCGATGGCCAGAAGTTCCCTGACTTCATCCACTCCCAGAAGCGTCTGGGCACCAATGGTTTGCGCGATGCGGATATGCAGTGGGATTTCTGGACCCGCAACCCGGAGTCTGCCCACCAGGTCACCTACCTCATGGGTGACCGCGGCACGCCGAAGTCGACCCGCCACCAAAATGGTTACGGCTCCCACACCTTCCAGTGGGTCAACGAAGAAGGCGAGGCTTTCTGGGTGAAGTACCACTTTAAGACCCGCCAGGGCGTAGAGAACTTCACCGACGAGGAGGCCACCACGACCGCCGGCCAGAACCCGGATTGCCACCGCGAGGACCTCTACAACGCCATCGAGGAGGGCAATTACCCAGTCTGGGACGTCAAGGTACAGATCATGCCGCTGGATGAGGCGGAGAACTATCGCTTTAATCCTTTCGACCTAACCAAGGTCTGGTCCAAGAAGGATTACCCGCTGCACGATGTGGGCTACTTCGTGCTCAACCGCAACCCACGCAATTTCTTTGCGCAGATTGAGCAGGTGGCGCTCGATCCATCCAATATCGTGCCGGGTGTTGGCCTCTCCCCAGATAAGATGCTGCAGGCACGCGTTTTCGCCTACGCTGACCAGCAGCGCTACCGCATTGGCCCGAACTACCAGCAGTTGCCGGTCAACCAGCCACAGAATGTGGATGAGGTCAATACTTATCAGCACGAGGGCAGCATGCAGTTCCTTTTCAATGCCCCGGAGGATCCGGTGTACTCGCCGAACCGCTATGAAAAGGGTACTGGCGTGCTTGACGACGCCGCTGTGAATGACCGCTCCCAGCTCGAGACCACCACCGCGGCGGAGCTTTATATCAATCCGGAGTCCTACGGCGGCGATCTGGTGCGTGCACCGTACGTTCGCCACTCCGAAGATGATGATTTCGTGCAGGCGCGCGACTTGTACGAAAACGTCTATGATGACGCCGCCAAGGAGCGCTTGGTTACCAATATCACCAATGCTATGGCAGGTGTATCTGAGGAAACCGAGGAGCGCGTTTACGACTACTGGACTAAGGTGCACCCAGCCCTTGGCCAGCGCGTGCGTGAGGTCTACGCCGAGAAGAAGTAATCCTTCCGCGGCAGTCCCTCCGCACTAAAAACTCCGCCCCCGTATCGCGCAGTTATAAAGCGCGGTACGGGGGCGAAGTTATGCTGTGCGGCTAGTCGCAGCGGCGCATATTTTCGGTAAGGAAAGCGGGCGCCCCCTCGGCGGCCCACTTGTCTACGTCGTAGCACGGGGCGGTCATGCCGGAGGTGGCTTCGCCAATGGGCTCAATGGCTACCCACTGGCCATTGTCGTAGCGCGCCCAAGCCGTCCAGTCCGTGCTGTCCTTGCCGAAGCGCGCCCATTGGCCATCGCAGTCACTGACTCGGATATTTGTCATGCTGGGGGCCGTGGGTTGTAGCGCTTCTGGGGAGCAATCGCCCTGGCCTGTATCGGCGGGCGCGGCGGCCTGGTCTTCGCTCTCTTTATCGCCTGCTTCTGCGGGGGATGAGGAGGGAGCTGCTTCTACGGAAGTAGGTTCAGCCTCGGCGGTGGTCTCTGCGGCTGCCGACGTGGTGGCCTCACTCGTGGCTTCTTCGGAGGAGGTCTCCTCGGCGGAGGAGCTAAGAGCAGTGGCATCGGAAAACTCGGGTTCTGCGGACGTATCGGCGTCGTTGGAGCAGGCAACAAGGCCAAAGCACAGCGGCACGAAGGCCGCGGTGGCAAGGTAACGGGAAGGAGCTAGGGAATAAATGTGGGGCATGCCATATATTCTAGAGTAATCGGCAATGTGGGGTGCTCGGCGCGCCTGCAGCAGGGGAGTGACCTGCAAGGATAGGTTCATTACCATGACCTCACGCCTTGCTTCCCCAGACGCTGCGTCTCCCTCCCGGTGGCGCAGCGTCCTCTTGATCTTCTTGCTTGCCCTGCCGTTGGTTATCGGAGCTACGGTGGCGGGCCTCGCGCAGTGGGAACCTGCCCATGCTTGGTCTAGCGCCGCGCAGCCGTTTGGCGCGCCACGGGAAAATTCTTCCTCTCCAGAGGTGAAAGAAGCCGCCGAAGCAGCCAGCCGCGCCCAGGCACAGGCAAGCATGCTTAAATCGGGCGCCAAGCAGCTTGACGACGGCACGGGGGAGCTCAACAAGGGGGCGGATGAGCTTGGAGGGGGCGTCGACAAGCTGGCGACGGGCTCCCAAGAACTGGTATCCGGCCTCAATCAGCTGCAGTCTGGAACCAATACGCTCGGTGGCGGCGCCACGGAGCTGGCCAATGGCGTAGGTGGCGCTGTGGACCAGGTGGTCGGCCTCGGGGCCGTCCAGGGGCAGATCCTGCAGGCCATCGATGGCACGATGCACGATCTAGAAGGCAATAAATCCAAAGAAGCGAAGGATATTCGCGCGCAGCTGGGTGATCTCCGCGCGCGGGTGAATAGTTTCCGCCTGGATAATTCGGTAACTGGCCAGCTCAAGAAGCTCAAGGACGGCTCGCGCGATCTGTCCAATCAGTTGGCAGTCAATGGCTACGCCTATCACGATGGCGTGAATCAGGCGGTATCGGGCGCGCAAGAGCTCAATGAGGGTATAGCGGAGCTTAGCAAGCGCGTCGGTGAGGCGCAGGAAGGCGTGGACAAGCTTGACGACGGCGCCGGCAAGCTCTCCGGCATGGCGGCCCAAAATCAGACGAACGTGGGCGATATTCAGCGTGCCCTGCCGCCGGTGCATACTGCATCCCAAGGCCCGACGCATTTGCTGAGTCCTATTGTGGCGCTGCTGATCTCCGCCTTGGTCTTGCTCGCAGGTGCAGCAGCTGGCGTGGCCTGGCACGTAGGGTTCCGCCCTTGGCTAATGGTGGCTGGCGGAACGCTGGCTGCGGTGGCCATCGGGGAAATCCTCCTCTTCGTGCTTGCCACTGGTATTACTCCCGTGGCGGCGGCTTGGGCTGGGGTGGCGCTTCTCCTGGGCGCGCTGTCTATGACGGCCATTACGCGTGGCCTGCTAGGCCTGTGCGGTATTACTGCCGGCAGTATTCTTGCGGCACTCTTTGGCATCGGCCAGACCGCACTGGTGGGCTGGTTGTGGAAATCCGCCGCAATTGCCGGGGTTTCTAAGGTATGGCAAGTTATTTCTAATCTTTTGCCGCTGAATTGGACTACCGCGGCTGTCACGGTGGCGGGCAACGAAGGCGAACAAGCCGTCCTCTGGGCTGGGATTGCGGTATTGTTGGCTGTCACTCTCGTTGGGTTAAGTGCAAAATGGTGGGCCTTGTCCACAGTAAAAACTAAAGATTCGGTCAATTAGGTCTGAAAATGCAGACCTAAGAATAAAAAATATTGGTGGAAACTGGGAATCTTGGTGTCCGCTACCGTTTGCATTGTGTGAATGCTACAGTTGGTCTTGCTCACAAAGCCTACTTAGGGGGTAGGCAAACGGTTTCTCCAATCCGTTGTGAGTGATAGGGAATAGGGACGACGCGGCGCTGTAGGGGCACCGCGTCGTTTCCCATATATGGGGTATTTATCTGCATTTTCTGCGCAAGAATCCGTGCACAACGGCCGCCGTTTTATCGGGGTGGGGTAGTTTTCACGCTTTGCATACCTTTTTGACGACACTTATCTATAGACAATTCAATTCAAAGTGGTGTGAATTTTTTTGAGGTAGTGGTAGTGCTGCCGGTGGCCAGGGTTTAATCTGAGTCACACCCCGTCTATCTGTGTCACGTGCGGCACGGCGGGACGTCAACTTGTAAAGGAGCACTATGCAGACCCCGCTCGGCCTTACGACCGTAGGCCTTTTGGTCATTTTCGTGACGGTGGGAATTTTAATTCGCGGACGGGTAAACCCCATCATTCCCATGACATTGGTGCCTGTAGTTGGTGCCCTAGTATGTGGATTTGGTCTAGGCGAAATATCTGACTTTTTCAGTGAAGGCTTAAGTTCCGTCATCAACGTTGTGGTGATGTTTATCTTTGCCATCATCTTCTTTGGCATATTGCAAGATGTTGGCCTATTTACTCCGGTTATCCGCGCGCTCATCAAGGCTACCCGCGGAAAAATCATGGCCGTAACGTTGGGCACTGCGGCGATCGGCGTAGTAGCGCACCTCGATGGATCTGGTTCTACCACCTTCCTTATCACCATCCCCGCGCTACTCCCGCTCTATCGTGCGCTGAATATGTCGCGCTACGTGCTTATCACCATTGTGGCGATGGCCGCCTCCATAATGAATATGGTTCCTTGGGGCGGCCCGCTTGGCCGGGCCGGCGCCGTAGTCGATCAAGAGCCCAATGCCATCTGGGTGCAACTTTTGCCCATTCAGGGCGTAGCGATTGTGCTGGTCTTCGTTTTGGCTGCGCTTTTGGGGTGGCGGGAAAAGCGCCGCATAGCGGGTTTGCGCGAAAGCGGCGAAATAGCAGGCGGCACGGCAGTAGACGTGAATGAATTGGCCGATGAATTCGCTGCTGCACAGGTACGTGAACAACATAAATTGGGCTACCACTTCCGCACGGGACGCTGGGTTACCGTGGTCAACGTTGTCGTAGCCCTTGCGGTCTTAGTGGCTCTGCTATCGGGCGTAGTTCCGCCCGCCCCAGCCTTCCTCGTGGCCACTACTATCACGCTAGCCATTAATTTCAGCGGTTCCATGGAACAAGGCGAGGCCCTACGGCGCCATGCGCCTGATGCATTGGCCATGGCGGGCGTCATTCTTGCCGCGGCCATGTTCTTGGGCGTTCTCAATGAAACGAAGATGCTTGAAGAAATCGCCCTGACGCTAGTTAACGTCTTGCCGGAGGGTGTCGCGCCGCATCTCCACGTTATTGTGGGCTTCTTTGGTGTACCGCTTGACTTGTTGACCTCGACGGATACCTATTACTTCTCAGTTCTTCCTATTGTTCAGGGAACCGTGGAAAGCTTTGGGGTCAGCGGTATGGGTGCGGCTTGCGCGCTCATCATTGGTAACGTGGTGGGCACCTTCGTCTCGCCGTTCTCACCCGCATTATGGTTGGCGTTGGGGCTAGCGGAAGGCCAGATGGGTAAATATCTCAAGCTGGCTTTCCCCATTGCGTGGCTATTTTCCGCCATCTTGGTGGCCGCGGCGCTGTTTATGGGAATGTTGGCCTAGTAAAGGAAAGGCCCGCAGCACAGCTGCGGGCTCATGGTCGGGATAACAGGATTTGAACCTGCGACCTCTTCGTCCCGAACGAAGCGCGCTACCAACCTGCGCCATATCCCGGCGTTCCGCCTTGAAAAGCGGTACCTCGATACTTTAACGCAAGCTAAGCGCAATCAACAAAACGGCAGGTGGTTGCGTTTAGTCCACCTCAGTGATTTTTAGCAGCGTGGCGGAGGGCCGGCAGAAGATGCGTACGGGGGCAAATTTGGAGGTGCCCAAGCCATTGGAGACATGCATTTTCATCGGGCCGAAATCGTGGAGCCCCTGCACGCGGTCGCGGTCGATGCCGCAATTGGTTACCAGTGCACGGGATCCCGGCAGGCAAATTTGGCCGCCGTGGGTGTGACCAGAGAGCGAGAGTTGGTAGCCGTCGGCCGCGAACTTCTCCAGCACGCGGGGTTCGGGAGCGTGGAGGAGGGCCAGGGACAAATCAGCATCCTCGTTGGGAGGACCCGCGATTTCGGAGTAATCATCCAGATCGTGGTGTGGATCGTCCACGCCGGCGGCGGCAAGACGGACGTTGCCCACCTTAAACTCATGCCGAGCCTGGTTGGCATCGCGCCATCCGTGCTCCATAAAGGCGGCGCGCATACCGCGCCAGGGCAGATCCACATAGGAAGGCTCCCGCTTTTTGCCCAGCAGATACTTGAAGGGATTGACCGGACGCGGGGCCCAGTAGTCATTGGTGCCAAAGACAAAGAGGCCGGGGCGGGCCAGCAGCGGACCGAGAGCGCGCAGCGTATCGGGTACGGCCTGCTGATCGGAGAGATTATCGCCGGTGTTGACTACGAGGTCCGGCTCCAGGGCGTCGAGGGCGGAGACCCAGGCAATCTTGGTCTCTTGGCCCGGGATCATGTGCAGATCAGAAAGGTGGAGCAACCGAAATTCCGGCTTGCCACGCAGAGTGCCCTTGGGCAGGAGAGGGAGCGTATATTCCTTGAGCTCGAATTTGGTCAGTTCGCTATAGCCCCATGCTGCGGCGCCCAGGCCCGCAGCGGTGAGGCCGCCAAGAATACGTAAAAGTTTCACGGCTACCACCCTACCTGGCGTACATTGATAGGCATGAGCGAGCTAAAACAAACCATCCGTGCAGATCTGAAAACCGCAATGAAGGCGAAGGAGAAGCAGCGCACCAGCGCCATCCGTGCCTTGCTGGCCGCCATCCAGGCCGAGGAGACTAACGGCTCCCGGCACGAGCTGGAGGACGCCGATATCCTTAAGGTAATTGCGCGCGAAATCAAAAAGCGCCGCGAGTCCGCCGAGGTCTATGAGGAAAATGGGCGTCCGGAGTTGGCTGAAGCCGAGCTTGCTGATGTCCCCTTCCTCGAGGCCTACCAGCCCCGCCAGCTAGACGAGTCCGAGCTGCAGGCCTTGGTGAAGGAATCCATCGCCGAGGTCGAAGCCGAAAACGGCGAAGCACCCACCATGAAGCAGATGGGCGCCGTAATGAAGGTGGCCAATGCCAAGGCCGCCGGCCAAGCGGACGGCAAGCGCCTGTCCGCTGAGGTCAAAGCCCAGCTGAGCTAGAGCGGGCGAGACCACACTGGGCGGCGGAGCCTAGCGGCCAAGCAGGCTGCGGATATCGTTGGCAAAGTTATCGATGTCCTCTTGGCGGATGCCAAAGTCTTCCGGCGAGAATCCGCCCCCTCCACCGTCACCGCCTGTGCCGCCAGTCGAGCGGCCCGGGCTAGTAGCACCGTCGGTATTAGCGCCGCCGGTGCTGTTTTGTGTGCCGGTGGAGTTAGCATCGGCCACGCCGGAGGAGGGAGATTGGGAGGCCCCGGCGCCGTCGGAAAGCTGCAGCGTAATTTCTGCCCCCTTCTTCTTGCCATCCTTGCCGGTAATGGCGCGAACTACGCGGCCATAAGGCACATCGCCGCCGATGACGCGGGAAGTCTTGACCACATAGCCCTTAGCTTCCAAGGCCTGACGCGCCTCGGCCTCGGACTTGCCGCGCAGGCCATCTAGGGTCTTATCGGCCGTGGTGCCGTTATCGTACTTCTTATTGTAGTTCGGCAGACCAGCCTTGGTTGCTATCGGCAGCTGGGAGGCCATGCTGAAGAAGGTCTGCGCCGGCTCCAAGCCGCCGTAGAGGTTGCCCCAACCCGCACACTGGCGCACCGGGCCAGTACACAGCGGGACGGTGGAGGTGCCGTCGTTATAAATATAAGGAGCGGCGGAAATGCCCTCATTGAATCCCAAGAAAGCAGAGGATTGGTTGGACTCGGTGGTGCCGGTCTTTGCCGCGATAGGGCTGGAATAGCCGGCCGCCTGGGCGGCATCTTTGGCCGTGCCCTGCTTGGCATCTTCGGACAAAGCATTGCTCATGGCGCGGGCCACGTCCTTATCCACCGCCTGCTCACACGGGGTTTCTTTAAGGTAGACCTCGTTGCCTTCCTTATCGGTGATCTGGGCGATGGGGTTGGGTTCACACCATTTGCCATCCGAGGCCAGCGTGGCACCCACATTGGCTAGCTCCAGCGGGTTGACCTGGTCTGGGCCCAGGGTAAAGGAACCCGAATTGGCTTCCTTGGTGTGCTGGGCAATCGAGGTGTCCTTATCAAAGCTGCCCTTGTCATCGTAGGAGCGCAGGCCCAAGCGCACGGCCATATCAACGATGGGGGCTACGCCTACCTGCTCGGTGAGCTTGATAAATGGCGTATTGGGCGAGTGGGCCAGTGCTTCCTGCAGCGTCATGGTGGCCTTATAGGCGCCAGCGTTTTCCACGCAGTAGCGGTCCGCCGGGCAGCCGGCGGCGCCGCCGTGACCAAGGCCTTCCGCCTCGTAGCGGGTGGGCACATCCACGGTGTTTTTAATGCCATAGCCTGCCTCAAGCGCGGCCGCGGCGGTAAAGACCTTAAACACGGAGCCGGCGCCGTTGCCTACCAGGGAATAGGGCTGCGGCAGGATGGTTTCATTCTTGTCCAAGTCCAAGCCATAGTCACGGGAGGAGACCATGGCCAGCACCTTGCGATCCGATTTACCGGGTTTGATGACGTCCATGACTTCCGCCACGCCCGGGGCGTCCGGGTTGGTGTGGCTTTGCACGGCCTGAAGGGCCTTATTTTGCACCGTTGGATCCAGCGTGGTTTTGATGGTGTAGCCACCGCGCGCCAGCTGTTCTTCGCTAATGCCCTTCTTATCCAGGTACTTCAGGACATAATCACAGTAGAAACCGCGGTCACCCGCGCCGATGCAGCCATTGGCTAGCGTTTGGGGCTTCTTGCCGACGCCCAGCTTTTCCCCCTTATACTTATCCGCTTCCTGCTGCTTGATATAGCCGTTATCCGCCATGGATTGCAGGACGAGATTGCGCCTTTCGGTTACTTCGCCGGCGTTGGTATAGGGGTTGAGACGCTCAGAGGATTGGACCATGCCCGCCAGCATTGCTGCTTGTGGCACCGTGAGCTCAGAGGCGTGGGTGCCATAATAGGTGCGGGCTGCGGCCTCGACGCCATAGGCATGGTTACCAAAAGACACCAGGTTGAGATAGTTGGTGAGGATGTCATCTTTATCTAACTCCTCATCCATCTTGGTAGCCATGCGCATCTCGCGCAGCTTGCGGGTTATGGATTGCTCGGTGGCCGCGGCACGCTCTTCATCGGTGGTAGCAGAAACCAACAGCAAGTAGTTCTTTACGTACTGCTGATCGATGGTAGAAGCACCCTGGGAGACACCACCCGAGGTCAGGTTGGTCCACAGTGCGCGGAAATTGCCCTGGAAGTCTACGCCTTCGTGATCATAAAAGCGCTCGTCCTCAATGGAGACGATGGCGTTTTTCATGGCTTTAGAAATCTTCTTGCCCTCCACTGGGTGGCGGCGCTGGCTGAAGACATAGGCCATGTCCTTGCCCTTGGCATCTCTAATGGTGGTGACGCCAGGGATATTTCCGGCCGTCAGATCTTGCAGGTCAGATTGCATGGTTTCGTTAGTACGGGCAATCGCTACCCCGGAAATGCCCGCGAAGGGGGCAAGGGCCAGGGCGATCAGCGCGCCTACCAAGACCGTAGACAGGGCTATCTTGGCCAAAGATTTGATGACAGTCACGCCCCATACACTACGTGGTCGCCCTCGGTGGGTGGAAGATCACTCGCACCCCCTAAAGTGTGACGTGTTAGACAATCTTCTACCTGGGTGAATAGACTTAGGCGCGTTACATAGTATTCCGTCTGGGAAGGAGCACACTCACCCATGACCGTTCGTGTGAAGACTGCTGGAATGTCTAATACAGCCCGAAATCCCGAGCGTGGTGAGTGGGTTACCCAGGCTAAATGCCGTAAGGGTGACCCGGATGCCCTCTTTGTGCGCGGTGCAGAACAGCGCAAGGCGGCGGTCATCTGCCGCCACTGCCCGGTGTTGACCGAATGCCGTGCCGATGCTTTGGATAACCGCGTCGAGTTTGGTGTTTGGGGCGGGCTGACCGAGCGTCAGCGCCGTGCATTGCTGCGCAAGAACCCTCACATCACGGATTGGGCGCACTACTTGGCTGAGGGCGGCGAACTCGTCGGGATTTAAGAATTTTGACGGCGTGGGGCGTATTTAATAGTTAGAATGGGACCCATGACTAAATGGGAATACGCAACCGCACCTGTTCTTACCCACGCTACGAAGCAGATCCTCGATTCTTGGGGTGAAGACGGCTGGGAACTGGTTACCGTCACCCCTGGCCCGAACCCAGAAAACGTCGTGGCCTACTTCAAGCGCGAGGTGGCAGAGTAAATGGGCTTTCATGCTCGCTTGCGGGAGCTGGGGTACGAGCTACCGGGCGTCGCCAAGCCGCTAGCTTCCTATGTGCCGGCCGTGCGCGTAGGAAATCAGGTCTGGACCTCCGGTCAGCTTCCCCTCGTGGAGGGAACCTTGCCGCTGACCGGCAAGGTTGGTGCCGAAATCACTACGGAACAAGCCCAAGAACAGGCCCGTATCGCGGCGCTCAATGCGCTCGCCGCCATCGATGCTGAGGTGGGCCTAGATAATATCTCCCGCGTGCTAAAGATTGTGGGGTTCGTGGCTTCTGATCCGGGCTATGCAGATCAGCCAGCAGTTATCAATGGCGCCTCGGATTTCATTGGTGAAGTCTTTGGGGATGCCGGAACGCATGCTCGCTCCGCCGTTGGTGTGGCTGCGTTGCCTAAAAACGCGCCGGTAGAGATCGAACTAATCGTAGAAATTGCTGCTTGATCGGATAGGCTAGTAACTATGGAGCACCCTGCATATAGTCAATTGCGTCTCGTCAGCCAATCCGTTGGCGTAGTCCTTTGTGATAACCCCAGCTACACCGCCCTTGAGGGGACGAATACGTGGATTATTCGCGCCGCTGAAGACTCCCGGGCGATCGTCGTAGACCCGGGTCCAGAGGATGAAGGCCATCTCAACGTTGTGCACCGCAACGCAGGTGAGGTGGCATTGATTTTGATTACTCACCGCCACGATGATCACGCATCTGGCGCGCAGCGCCTGCGGCAGATGACCGGCGCCCCCATCCGCGCATTCGATCCGAGTTACTGCAACGGTGCCGAGGCGCTGCAGGATGGTGAGCATATCTCCCTCGACGGCATCACCCCTCGCCTCGAGGTTGTTCACACCCCTGGCCATACCGCGGACTCCACCTGCTTTTTTGTGTGGAGCGGTGAAGTAGGAAACTCCCGTCTCGAAGGCATTATTTCCGGTGACACCATCGCAGGCCGTCACACCGTTTTGCTTTCGGAGACGGACGGAAACTTGGCCGACTATCTGCACACCTTGGATACCCTAGAGGAGCGCGGTAAGGATATCGCGTTGTTCCCAGGGCACGGCCCAGATTTGGATGACACGTCCCAGGTAGCTCGCAAGTATATCGACCGCCGCCACTACCGCCTTGATCAGATTAAGGAGATCCGCTCCCGCTTGGGTGAGGATGTAGATCTGAATACCCTGGTCAACGAGATGTACGATGATGTGGATCCGGTACTGCGCCACGCTGCGGAGCAGTCCACTCGCACCGCGCTGAAGTATTTGGACGGCAAGACTAAATAAGCCGTATCTCCTATGTGCCCCTTTTTCCTCCTAGTAGGAAAAGGGGCTTAATTGTTTTAGCCCCTGCGCTGGTGCACCAGGGAAGTGGGGCTGGCCTTCACGTAATGCTGGGCAAAGGGGGGCGAAAACCAGCGAAACCCCCGCTTTAAGCGGGGGTGTGGCGAGCTCGCGCTTACTTAGCGAGCGCGGCGGGCGAGGTGCTCGGTATCGACAATGAGCACGGACTTGCCCTCGAGGCGGATCCAACCGCGGTGGGCAAAGGTGGCGAGCGCCTTGTTGACGGTCTCACGAGAGGCGCCGACCAGTTGGGCAATCTCTTCCTGGGTGAGATCGTGGTTTACGCGCAGGGCGCTGCCTTCCTGGACGCCGAAGCGATTGGCCAGCTGCAGCAAAGTCTTTGCCACGCGGCCGGGAACATCCGTGAAGATGAGGTCGGCCAAGTTGGCGTTGGTGCGACGCAGGCGGCGTGCCAAGACGCGTAGCAGCTGCTGTGCGATTTCGGGGTGGTCACCAACCCACTTCTTGAGCAGCTCGGAGTTCATGGTGGCCGCCTGAACTTCGGTCACGCATACTGCGGAAGAGGTGCGCGGGCCCGGGTCGAAGATGGACAGCTCGCCGAACATATCGGATGGGCCCATGACGGTCAGGAGGTTTTCGCGGCCGTCCGGGGCGTGGCGAGCGAGCTTAATCTTGCCCGAGGTGATGATGTACAAGCGGTCACCAGGTTCGCCCTCGTCGAAGATGGTGGTTCCGCGCGGATAGCGCACGGTCTCCATCTGCTCGATGAGGTGCTGCACTGCAACGGGATCAACGCCTTGGAAGATTCCGGCGCGGGAGAGGATGTCCTGTACACCTTCCACGTTTTACTCCTTGGATGTCGACTACGAAAGTCCATAGATGCGCCTGCGCCACATCTGGGTGCGGTCTTTCATGCACTCGACAATGCGGAACAAGCGGGGTCACTGTGTAACGCGTTTCATCTTACAGTGTAATTGGTCACTTTTGGTACTTCAGTGAATTTTTGTCACACTATAGAAACTCTGATCGTGCTAGAGGCACAACTCCGGCCAGCGAGTTTGCGGCTTAGTCAGCGAAAACAACTGCCTCGAGCTTTTCCATCAGGAGGGCGAAAAGGGCGATCGCAAGCGGTACCAGAATCACAAGTGAAATCATGTTTTCCTAGTCTACTAAGCTTTATGCCATGAATTCAGCACTGTCAGCGGCCAGCGCGCCGGAGCTACGGGCACCGGAGATAAATAGGCGTTTGGCACAGGAGTATCCAGATGCGCGTTGTGCCTTGGATTATGACTCCCCGCTGCAGCTTTTGATAGCCACGGTGCTTTCTGCCCAGTGCACGGATGAGCGCGTGAACTCGGTGACCCCTGAACTCTTCTCCCGCTACCCCGAGGCCGCGGATTATGCAGCAGCGCAGCGGTCGGAACTGGAGCGCATCCTGCGCCCGTTGGGTTTTCAACGAGCTAAGGCGGGACACCTTTTGGGCATAGGGGAGAAGCTGGTGGCAGATTTTCAAGGCGAGGTTCCCCGCACGGTTAAGGAGCTCACCAGCCTGCCCGGCGTGGGGCGTAAGACCGCGCTGGTGGTGCTTGGAAATGCCTTTGGGATTCCGGGGCTGACGGTGGATACGCACTTCGGCCGCCTTATGCAGCGGCTTGGGCTCACGGGAGAGACGACACCGCTGAAGATTGAGCGGGACATCGCCAAGCTCCTGCCAGAAAAAGAGTGGACAATGTTTTCTCACCGCGTCATCTTTCATGGGCGCCAGGTATGCCATGCGCGCACGCCGGAGTGCGGTGCATGCGTGCTGCGGGATATGTGTCCAGCGGCTAGTGGGCGCTAGGCTTAAGGCATGAAGAACTACGTCCTTGGCACGGTGATTGCCGCGATCCTCATTGCCGTTATCGCGGTAGTGGGGGTCTCGCAATTGCGGGGTGGGGACGAAGCCGAGGAGGCAGTGCCAACCGAGGCTGCTCCGCAAGAAGTCCCGCAGCGTCCAGACTGTCCAGCCGGCACCGTAGCTGGGGTAGAGCTGGATTGCTTGGGCGGTAAGGCCACCGGAAAGCGTGCCGATGAAGGTGTGAGCGTGGTCAACGTGTGGGCGTGGTGGTGCGAGCCGTGCCGCGCGGAGCTTCCCTATCTGCAAAAGGTGGCGGAGACGCACCCAGACTGGCAGGTCGTGGGTGTGCACGCGGATAAGAACGCGGGAAACGGTGCAGCTTTCTTGAATGACGTGGGAGTGGATCTGCCGAGCTTCCAGGATGCGGATAATAAATTTGCCGGTCAGTTGAGCCTGCCAGGCGTAGTTCCGGTGACAGTGGTGCTCAAGGACGGCGAAGTGCGCAAGCAATTTGCGCAGCCCTTTAGCTCCGCAGCGGAGATTGAACGGGCCGTGAAAGAGGCGATTGCGGCATGAGCCAACTTCGTCCCGAGTGCACACCAGAATGGCTCAAGCCAGCGTTGGGGGTAGATCCGAGCCAGGTGCAAGAGCTCATAGGCAACCGGCAGGCTTCGTCCCTCAATGGCACTACTGCGCAGGTGCCGGTCAAACGGGAGGCGGCTGTGCTTATGCTACTTAGCGGCGAAAGCGCGGAGGAGGGCAGCATTTTGCTCACACACCGCTCGCCGTCCATGCGTTCTCACTCCGGACAAATTGCTTTCCCGGGCGGCCGCCGAGATCCCGGTGATACCTCGCTAGTGGATACTGCGCTGCGGGAAGCCTGGGAAGAAACGGACCTGCAGCGTAATTCCGTGACCCCATTAGAGCAGTGGAGCCAACTGCATATCCGTGCCACCGGCAATCCCGTGAGCCCGATCCTGGCGCATTGGAACCAGCCGGGGGAGGTCTATCCCGCCAGCCCTGATGAAACCGATGATGTCTTTCTCGTTCCCATCCGGGAATTGGTCGATCCACGCAATCGCTTCGTGGTGGGCTTTAGAAAATGGCAAGGACCAGCATTTCATGCCAATGGCTATGTCATCTGGGGGTTTACCGCCGGCGTGCTTTCGGCTCTCTTGCAACACTCTGGGTGGAGCGTTCCTTGGGATAATAATTCAGTCATGGACCTGCGTGACTCCCTCACAAACTCCCGCAATAATGAGAAGATGTCCTAACCGCTTGTGCCGCGGTACGTGTACGTCTTAACCTCCAATAGAAAGAATCCATAGCCATGACTCCTGCGCTTATCGTTGACGGCCTGATTGTGGTCGCCGTCCTGTTGGCGCTACTTAGTGGGTGGCGCAATGGTGCCCTCGCGGCAGTTTTGGCCTCCATCGGAGTGGGTGCTGGGGTAGTGCTGGGCATTGCCGTGGCACCTGCCGCATTGCGCCTGGTGGATCAGCCCTCGTTGCGCTTGCTGCTCTTGGTAGGAATTTTGGTGCTATTCGTGGGCATCGGGCAGCTCATCGGCTCCTCTCTGGGCGGCAGCGTGCGCGACCGCATGAAGGCGCGCAAGACACAGCGCCTCGATTCTGCGGTGGGTGCGGTATTCCAAGCCTTTGCCGCCTTGGTGGTTATTTGGCTGATTTCTATCCCTGTGGCCACCAACTTGGGTGGTGCGGCCGGTCAGGGCCTGCGCGATTCGCGTATCTTGGGCAACCTCAACTCGGCCGCGCCGGCGCGGGTAGCGGCGCTGCCCAATGGCGTGGCGGCAATGCTTAATGAGTCCGGCCTGCCGCCGTTGGTTTCGCCCTGGCAAAACTCCATTAGCAATGAGGAAGTAAAAGAGCCGGACCCAGACGTGCAGGATCCGGAGCTGGTGCGCCGCATGCGGCCCTCCATCATTCACGTGCTTGGCGACGCCGAAGAGTGCTCCCGCCGCCTCATGGGTTCCGGCTTCGTGGTAGCCGATGACTACGTGATCACCAATGCCCACGTGGTGGCCGGCACGCAGACCGTGCGCCTTGATACCAAGCTGGGGCTTAAGGATGCGACCGTGGTCTATTACAACCCGGACGTGGACGTGGCGGTGTTGCATTCGCGCGACCTCGGCATCGATCCGCTGCCGTGGGCCCAGACCCCGGCCCAGACGGGCGATGATGCGATGGTCATGGGCTTCCCGCATTCCGGGCCTTTCGACGCCGAGATGGCACGTGTGCGCGATCGCATCACCATTTCCGGTCCGGATATTTACTCCCACGGGCATGTGGAGCGCGATTCCTACACCGTTCGCGGCAATATCCAGCAAGGAAATTCCGGCGGCCCACTGGTCAATACGGCTGGCGAGGTCCTAGGCGTGGTCTTTGGCGCCTCGGTGGATGACTCTGAGACGGGCTATGCGCTCACCGCTGATGAAGTCAACAGTCAGATCGGGGACGTCGCGCAGCTTAACCACCCGGTCGATACCGGTGAGTGCGTGGCCCATTAGCTATTTTCTTGGAGCCACGCCCCCAGCGTAGAGACGAACTCCGCTGGTGCTTCCACGTGCGGTAGGTTCTTCGCACCGGGCACGGTCGTGGCGGTAAAACCGTGGCGGGCGCGCAAGGCGGCGCGACGGACCACGGGGTTCCACAGCCGTTGTTGGGCGTGGATGAAAAGGACGGGTCGTTCCACTGTCAGTTCCACCCAGTTCAGGGGGACAACGGCGGTGCGCATACGGTGGTTCCACAAGATTCCGCGCCGAACGCTGCCGATCCGGGAGGCGCGCAGGCGTAGATCGAGGATGCGGTCAAAGGTGGCTCCGTTAAGCGAAGGCCCCGTATCCAGCTCCAACTCCTTGCGGTAGGCGCGCGGGCTAAGTAGCAGGTTCTGGGCGCGGGTAACGCGGGGTAGGCGGCACAGCAGCGAGCGCAGGTTAATCCACCCAAAATCCCACGGCCGGGCGGCAATCGCTCGGCGCAGATCCACCGGGTGGGCGGCGGAGATGGAAGCCAAGCCGCGCACCCGCTCGGGGCGCTCAGCGGCTAAGCACCAAGCCACCGCGCCGCCGGTATCGGCACCGACCACAAAGGCGTCGTCATGGCCCAAGGCCTGGATGAGCCCGCTGATATCGCCCACCAAGGTACGAATATCTTGCCCCGCATCAATAGGTGGCTTATCGGACATGCCAAAGCCGCGCATATCTACCGCCGCGACGTGGAAACCGCGCTGTGCAAGCGGCGCAATGACGTCTTGATAGTCGAACCACCCACCAAAGGCGCTGTGGATGAGTACCACTAGTGGCTGCGTGCTCTCTCCCGCCGTGGCCACGTGCAGGCGGATGCCGCGGGTATGGACGAAGTCATGCGCATAAGGTCCCTCCAGCTCCACCGTTGAGGGAGGCAGGGGTGCAAAGGCCATGGTGCCGCCTTTCTATAGTTGGGGCAGAAACGGTAGAGGATAGGGGAAAGTACACAAAATCCGCCCCAGGCTAGCTAGGGCGGATAGAGGGGAGCACGACTGCGTGGCGTGCTGCGTGTGCGTGGCGCCTGCCGGTTTAGGTGTAGAGGCCGTGGGTGGTCTTTCGGTCCAGAGACTTTTGTGCCTTGCCCGGAACCAGGTTCTTGAGCTCCTTGGTGGAGTCAATGGTCTTTTGCGGCGCCTTCACCTGCTTGACGTTCTTCAGACCAACAAAGGCCAAGATGCCGGCGAGGACGATCATGATCAAAAAGACGATCAGGAACGCTGCCCAACGGTCCAGCCAGATGGCGAGGAGCTCTGCCAAGAAGAAGAAAAAGAAGAAAGAGCTATACAGCGCGATGGTGCCAGCGCCGCCGAAGAGACCAGCACCAATTCCACCCTTCTTTGCGGACTCTGCCAGTTCGGTCTTAGCCAGCTCCACCTCGGAGCGTACGAGCTGGGACATCTGCTCGGTGGCGTTGGAGACCAGCTGGCCTACCGAGGTCTCGGACGAGGACGTATCCACGTCACTCAATGGGATCGAGTTCACCTTCGGTGCAAATTGATCAGTACCGTCGGTATACAGTCCATCGTTGCTCACGATTAATTCTCCTCGCGTTTATCTAAACCTTGTAATGTCCCTAATAATAATGGAATCACTATTCTCCCATGGTGCCACGCATACGTAGGGACTTCCACGGCTATCCTAATGTATATGTCAGAAATTGACGCGTTATCCCCGCTGTTTCGCCTGCCGGGGGTGAAAGAAAGTGCAGAAAAAGCCGCCGCTGCCATTGCCCGTGCACACCGCCGACCTGCAGGATTGCGAAAGTTTGAGGTCATTTCCGCCGAGTCCCTTATTCGCGGCGCCCGTTCTAGCGTGGCGCTTGATGGTTACGCCATCCCCCCACATCCGGGCCCAGAGAATGTGGAAGAAGGGCCGTTGGCCAGCGCCGTAAGCGCCTACTCTGTGGCCGCGCCGGAGCTCTTGGACACCACGGTGCGCTCCTTTGCCCGAGCGCCGCTGCAGGTTCTAGCGCGCATTGACGTCGCGGCCGGTGGCACCGGTATCCCCACCGGTGAAAGCGCGCGGCTGCAAGGGCTGGGCCGGCTTATCGCCCAAGGTAATGGTCCCGCCTTTGATCTCCTTCTACCGAGCGTGGTCCATGCCGAGATAGCCGCAGGGCAGTTTTTCGGCCCTCGCAGCGGTCTCGTCGCCCGCGTTGCTTCTCGCCTTGCCGCTGTGCATACGGGGTTTGACCCGCGCGGTTTCGCCGTACCCGAGGTCTACTACACCCGCCACCGCGCTGAGTATGCCGATGCGGTGGATAATTACCGCACCGCGCTTGCCGACGCCCTCCTTACCCACCTCGCTGCCTGGGCAGCCGGTGGTGCAGAGGCCGACGCGATTGCGCGAGCCGCTTAAGAGGTATGCCGTGGCCCGCGCTTGGGGAAGCTGGGGCGGTCAGGGTGCTGGGCAAGCCACAGCCCGGCGCCGATAGCCGCCACGGTCCCCGCCAGCACGGAGGCGCCGATTCCGATTTCTTTAGCGGATGGCGCAGGCAGGAGCGGCACTGGGTCCTTAAAGGATCGAATATCCCACTCATGGCTGATGGCGTGGCGCTTTAATTGCTTGTCCGGGTTGACCGCGACGGGGTGGCCAACCTTCTCCAGCATCGGGATATCCGTAGCGGAATCCGAATAGGCATAGCTGGCATTAAGATCAATGTTTGCTGCAGCGGCAGTGCGCTCTAGTACCTCCGCCTTATGCGGGCCCTTGCAATAAAAGAGCACCTCGCCGGTAAAGCGTCCGTCTTTTTCTGCCAATTCGGTGGCGATGACGTGCTCGACGCCGAGCTCCTCCGCGATGATGTCTACCAGCACGGCAGCGGAGGCAGAGACAATGACTACGTGGTCGCCCGCGGCGCGGTGGGCACGGATAAGTTCCCGGGCCTCGGCATAGATGGAGGGAGTGACCACGTGGTGCATGGTGTCTCGGGCGATGGAGCGCACTTCCTCCACGGACCACCCCGTGACCATCGTGGTGAGCTGATCGCGGCTAGCGTCCATGCCTTCGCTGGAGAGGCCGGAAAACATATAGCTGGCTTTCGCCAGGGAGAGCTGCAGTGCTTCGGCCGGGGAGATGAGCCCGTTGTGCAAAAATTCGCGGCCAAAGGCATAGGCCGAGGAGGTGGCGATGATGGTTTTATCGAGATCGAAAAACGCCGCGGTGCGTGCGTGATCGCCGCCGGCGCAACTCGTGCTAGCGGGGCGGGGAGGAAAGGATTCGCGGGAATTCGTCATGGTGTGCTGCCGAGTGTAGCCGCCCTTCGTGCTTAGTGGTGTAGAAGTGGCTGCAGTTAATTGTGGTTGGCGTGTCAATAATGTGGGATTGGCAGCCCGTGCGGGGGATAAAGTAGTGAACACGCATTCGGTGCAGGTCAGCGCCATGGCCGTTGAAAAACTGCTGTTAGCTGTTGTGGTTGGGTGGCGAACATGTCATAATAATGCGTGCAAGGCCCCGATATACTGTGCGGCCTGCCCCGGCTCACCCCCCCGAGGCCGGGTTACTGACGGCCCGTGCGCACACCCCCCGATGCACGGGCCGTCACCTATATCTAGCGCCATGTGATACGAGGTTATCCACAGGTTTTTAGTTGAAGTGGCAACCAAATCAGGGTCACACGGTGACTTATCGCGGGTTATCCACAGTGCCACCGGAGAGCCCTCGCTGCGGTTGCACGGATGCTTCAGGCTATGAGGCATGAACGCATTACATCCTGATTCCGCTGCCATCGTCGTTGCCGTCGGTGACGAAGCACTGCGCGCCGAGGCTATCCATGCCGCGGCTGCTACCAGCCACGATGTGCTTACCGTAACCGATCCCCGCGACGTCCCGCGCAGTCTGCCAGGCGCCTTTGCGGTCCTGGTTGATTCCCTCATGGCCCGCGTGGTGGCGGCAGCGCAACGCCCCCACACCGCGCCTGTGCCAGTACTATTCCTTGCCGCGGACCCTGGACCGATTGACTATGAAGCGGCATTAGCCTGTCACGCGGAGAGCGCCTTTATCATTCCCGCCCAGGTTAAGGAGCTGCTCGCGGGCATTGCTGCGGCGGGCACCCCGCAGGAGACGCGACCGGGCAGCGCCACCATCGCCGTGGTTGGCGCGAGCGGCGGGGTGGGTGCTTCTACCTTCGCGGCCGCCTTGGCCCGCACCCAGTGCGCTGCGGATGGGCGCGCCCTGCTTATCGACGCCCACGCATACTCCGGTGGCCTCGACCTCCTGCTTGGCGTAGAAGCCGAAGCGGGGGCGCGCTGGCCGGAGCTTACCGTAGGCGATGGCAGTATCGATGCCGCCGATCTCTACCGCGCGCTGCCCACTACGCCGGATGGGGTAGCGGTGCTTTCGACCGCGCGCAGTACCGTCGCGGATCCCTTTCGTCTGGAAAAGGACCTGCTCGCGCGAGTAGTGGGCGCGGCCCACGCGGGCGAAGGGCTATGCGTGGTGGATTGCACCCCGGAGACCGTTCCGGATGCGTGTACCCACGTGGTCATAGTGGTGGCCGCAGAAGTGCGCTCGGCTGCATCGGCCGCGCAACTTATTGCGCGCTTCGGGGCCGCGCGGCGCAGCTGTGTGGTGGTGCTGCGGCAACGCCAGTGGGCGTCGTTAAGCGCGGCGGAAGTAGAAAGCATCATCCACAGCACGGTATTGGCAGAACTGCCAACGGCCCGGGGCCTTACGCGCGCGGTGGAAATAGGCGGCCTCCCGCAGGGCCTCCCGGCACCCTTGCGCAAGGCTGCACACGCGGTCCTCGAGGAGGTAGGCGCGTGAGTGAGCAGAAAGTAGCACAGGAGACGCTGGAAAAGATGCAGCGTATCATCGCCGCCGAGCCCGACTTGGTGCATGATGCGGCAGCCCTGGCTCGGCGCATCCGCGCAGAAGCCGGCGTGATTAGTGACGTCGCGGTACTCGACCTACTACGCCGCCTGCGCCAGGACGCCACCGGAATGGGCCCGCTTGATGCATTGCTGGGGCGAGAGGGGGTTACCGATGTCGTTGTTAACGGGCCGCATGCGGTATTCATGGACCGCGGCGAGGGCCTCGAACGCACTGACATCACCTTCCGCGATGATGGCGAAGTCCGCCAACTGGCCAGCCGGCTGGCGGCAGCCTCCGGCACGCGCCTCGATGATGCTCAACCTTATGCCGATGGCCGCGTTAGCCGCCCTGATGGCGTCGTCCTGCGCGTCCATGCCTTGCTGAGCCCGCCTGCGGTGGCCGGAACCTGCCTGAGCCTGCGCGTACTGCGCCAAGCCCAGACCACCCTGCCCCAACTAGTAGACAACGGCACGCTGCCAGAAGATATCGCTACGCTGCTGCGCGCTGTGGTGGACAAGCGAGTCTCATTCCTGGTTATAGGTGGAACCGGCTCCGGCAAAACCACCTTGCTATCCGCACTTTTGGGAACCGTCTCCGAGCGCGAACGCATCCTCGTCATCGAAGACACCGCCGAGCTCTCCCCGCACCACCCACACTGCGTTAGCGTGGTCTCGCGCCGGGCCAACGCGGAGGGAAGCGGCGAGGTCACGATGTCACAATTACTCCGACAAGCGCTGCGCATGCGCCCAGACCGCATCGTGGTAGGCGAGATCCGCGGCCGCGAGGTGGTCGATCTCCTCGCCGCCCTCAACACCGGACACGACGGCGGCGCCGGTACGCTCCATGCCAATTCGCTCTTTGAAGTCCCCGCCCGCATGGAGGCCCTCGCCGCCCTTGGCGGCCTGGACCGCGTGGCACTGCACTCACAACTGGCAGCGGCCGTACACATGGTGCTGACCATGGAACGCACCCCGCAGGGCCGCCGCCTTGCCCATATTGGCGTGCTCGAGGGAAACCCGGTTACCCCGCGCATCATCTGGAGTGCCGAAGACGGACCGGCGGATGGCTTTGCGGATTTTTCCGCACAACTTCTGGGCGAGCGCGCCGGGGAGACCAGCCATGCTTAGTTTCCTCCTGCTCGCCGCCGCACTGCTCCTGCCCGCGCCCTCTATCACCGGCCGCCTAGCTTCCGCAACGCGCCAGACACGAGCCAGCTCCGTGGTCATCCTGGGGGCGGTATTTTGCGGCAGCCTGGTCTTTTACTCAGTGGGTCGCATCAGCATCGCTATCGCCGCCGCCATAATCGCTTGGTGCGTGTCCTGGTACACCAAAGACCTCGTGGCCGCGCGTACGCAGCGGCGCGGCCACGAAGGGCTGGCCGCCTATTTGGGAGTGGTCACCGCGGACCTGCGGGCAGGGGCGACCCTGGCTGGGGCACTTGCCCGCGGGGTGGAGGCCCTGCCGGGAACTACCCCGCGGGAGGTATCCGCCGCACTGGAAGCAACGGCCGCCCTCGCTGCGCGTGGCGCGCCGCCCCACATGGCGCTCACGGATGCGGAGGATACAAAGGCCCTGCCGGAGCTTTCCCGCTTAGGCCACCTGCTGGAGCTTTCCACTTACCACGGTATTGCGGTGGCCAGCTTGCTCGACCAAGCCCAAAGCCGCCTCGATGCTTCTCGACGCCACCAGCAATCCACCTCCGCTAGTCTGCAAGGCCCCCAAGCGACCGCCACGGTGCTCGCGTGCTTGCCAATAGCCGGCATCGCCATGGGCGGGGCCATGGGCGCTAACTCGCTCGGCTTTCTTTTCGGCGGCGGGCTGGGCGGTGTCCTTCTCGTGGTAGGCGTGGCGCTGGCCTGCGGCGGCTTCGCTTGGTCGCGCGTCATTATTCGGAAGGCGGCTGCATGACCCCGCTCATCTTTGTGGCCTTGGCCGCCCTCGTTGGCCTCCCACCGCACACTGGCCGGCTGGCAGTTACCAGTGCGACTGAGACCACCGCCAAGACCCCGCGCGATGGCCCGAAAGCGCGTGGGGGACTGATAAGCAAGCTCAAGCCCGCAGCACCGCTGGACCCGCTGGTAGTAGCAGGTGACGTCGAACTCTTCGCAGCGTGCCTGGCCGCAGGGCTGTCCGTGCACGGAGCCGCCACCGCGGTCGCTCGCACCGCGGACGCTCAGACGCAGGACCTGTGGGAGACCGTCTCCGCGCTGCTAGGCGTTGGAGTTTCCACGCAGTCCGCGTGGGGCCATATGAAGGGCCAGGCGGGGCTGGAGGACTTAGCACAGCTTGTCATCATGTCGGGCCAATCCGGCGCCACCATTGCGGCCGGATGTCATCGAATCTGTACTTCTTTGCGCGCGGAAGCATCCGCCCACGCCACAGCACAGGCGGAGCGCGCAGGAGTATTCATTGCCCTCCCGCTGGCGGTGTGCTTCCTGCCGGCATTCATCGTTCTAGGCCTTGCGCCCGTAGTAATCAGCCTGGGCGCGCAACTTCTCTAAACCTCACTTGAAAGGACACTAATCATGCACGCACTTACTAAGTATCCCCAGCTCATCCGCAATGACGAGGGGATGAGCACCATCGAATATGCCATGGGCTCTCTAGCAGCAGCGGCGCTTGCCGGGGTGCTCTACATGGTCATCAACGGCGGCGGCGTGGTGGATGCCATCGAAGGCATCATAACCGACGCCCTCTCTAATACCCCCAGCTAGCAGCTCTACCTAACCCCAGCCGGCGGGACCATTCCCGCCGGCAGAAAGGAGGAATAATGCACAAGGTATTTGATGACGATGGCTCCGTGACCATCGAGGCCGCCTTAGCTTTAAGCTCCCTAGTCTTGGTCGCGGCGGGAATCGTGGGTGCTATTGCCACGCTGGCATCCTATATCGCCGCTGTGGACATGGCGGGCGCGGCCGCGCGTGCGCATGCCATCGGCGTCGAATACCACCCCGCGCGCGAAGATGCCCAAGTCAGCGTGGAGGAAAGCGGTGGGCTGGTGAAGGCGTCGGTAAGCGTGGAAGCCCCCATCGGCACCATGCGCTCCGAGGCAGTCTTTCCCGCCGAGGTGGGCGGAAATGAGTAAGCCGCAACGCTGGGGCGAGGAAGGCTATGCCACCATCGCTGCGGCCGGCATCATTGTCGCCATCGTGAGCCTGCTGCTTATCGTGGCGGCGGTGGGCTCGCGCGTAGCCGCACGCCACGAGGCGCAAGTGGCCGCCGACCTCGCTGCGGTCGCTGGCGCCTGGGCACTTGCTACTGGCGAGGATGCCTGCACCGCCGCGGGCGATACCGCCGCCCTGAATGGCGCCACCCTAGAAACCTGCACCGAATCCGGTCGCGACGTCATCGTCACCGCGGCAGTGCGCGGCCGCTCTACCCAGGCCAAGGCCGGGCCGGTGTGAGCCAGCGGAAGGAGGCAGCGCGGCTAGCCCTGCGTCATGGTGACCAGCGCGCCGAGTAGCTTGATAGCACCATCTTTGCTGAGCGGATTATTTCCGTTGCCGCACTTCGGTGATTGCACGCACGACGGGCAACCGGATTCGCAAGGACACGAGCGCACCGCCTCGAAGGTGGCCTCTATCCATTCGGGGAAGCGGCGGAAGCCTTCTTCAGCAAAGCCGGCACCGCCCGGATGGCCGTCATAGACAAAAACGGTGGGCAGCTGCGTATCGGGGTGCAGTGCGGTGGATACGCCGCCGATATCCCAGCGGTCGCAGGTGGCGATAAGCGGCAGTAAGCCGATGGCGGCGTGCTCGGCCGCGTGTAGGGTGCCGGGCGTATCGGAGGCCGTCACGCCCATGGCGGAAAGTGCCAGCGGATCGATGGTATAGGCCACGGCTCGGGTAACCAGGCGCTGTTCGGGGAGATCGAGGGGGATGTCGTCACCAATGGTGCCATCGGCAAGCCGCACTTGGTAACCGGTGACGCGATCGGTGACCTCTACCTCCACGTCGGCTACCCACAGGCCCGGGGAATAATTGACCAGGTTATCGGCCTCGCGCAGGATGCGGATATCCGTGGTGGAGCGCGGGGTCGTCGAATAATCCGGGGTCTCTGGGCGGGCGAGCGCCAGGTAATCGCTGAGGATGAGTTCCTCGATGACAAAGCTTTCGCCTTGGTGCAGGTACACCGCGCCGGGGTGCACCTGACTGGTGGCGCGAGTGGCATCGATGGTGCCGAGCAGGCGGCCGTCGGAAGAATCCACGATCATCACTTCCTCGCCGGCCCCGCCGCGCAGGGAGACCGTGGTATGCGCCGTTTCGGGAGAGAGCTCCTCCGGTGAATGGGCAGGGATGGGTACGGCGAACCACCCTCGCTCGCGGCGGCGCAGCAGGCCAGATTCGGCCAGCTGGTGGACCACATCCTGGGCGCCCCAGGCAGCAATCGTGGCATCATCCAGTGGTTTTTCTACCGCAGCGCAGTAGACATGGCCGAAGAGGATATAGGGATTGGCCGGATTGAATACGCTGGCCTCCACCGGCTTGCCCAGCAGCGCCTCGGGATGGTGGACCAGATAGGTATCCATCGGCTCATCGCGGGCGATGAGTACTACGAGCGAGCCCTGCCCGCGGCGGCCGGCGCGCCCGGCCTGCTGCCAAAAACTGGCGACGGTCCCCGGGAAGCCGGCCGTGACCACGGCATCGAGCCCACCGACGTCGATGCCCAGCTCGAGCGCGGAAGTGGTGGCGACGCCGAGCAAGGAGGCGTCGTCAAGCGCGCGCTCTAATGCACGGCGGTCCTCGGCCAGGTAACCCGCGCGGTAGGCGGCGATGCGCTGGGCAAAATCGGGCCGGCCCAAACTACCGGAGAGCACCTCGGCCGCACGCATGGCCACCACCTCGGCCGAGCGGCGCGAACGCACGAAGGTCATGGTGCGCGCACCCTCGGCGATGAAAGAGGCCATCATCTCGGCAGCTTCGGTGGTGGCGGCGCGGCGCACCGGCGCCCCGTGCTCACCCTCGGCGCCCTCGATGAAGCCTGGCTCCCACAGGGCTACGGTGCGCGCACCGGTGGGGGCGGTGTCCTCCGTAATTGCGCGGGCCGGCCGGCCGGTGAGGCGCTGTGCATGCCGGCCCGGGTCCTTCATGGTGGCCGAGGCATAGATAACCGTCGGCCGCGAGCCATAGTGCGCGCACAAGCGCAGCAGCCGCCGCAACACGAGCGCCACATTGGCGCCGAATACGCCCCGGTAGGAATGGCATTCATCGATGACGATGAATTCCAGGTGCCGCAGCAGTCGCGCCCACCGGGCATGCGCCGCCAGCAGGGACATATGCACCATATCCGGGTTGGAAAAAATGAACCGCGAATGATCGCGTACGCCCGCGCGGGATTCCTGCGGCGTATCGCCGTCATAGGGCGCGGGCACCACGGTCTTGAGCGCCGGAATCCCCCGGCATAGCTCCAGCACCGCCTGCAGCTGATCCGAACCCAGCGCCTTAGTGGGGGTGAGATACAGCGCGCAAGCGGTCGGCTCCTGCGCCAGCCGGCTCAAAATGGGCAGCTGGTAGCCCAGGGATTTTCCTGAAGAAGTGCCGGTAGCAATCACCGCATCCTCGCCTTCCCAGGCGGCCTGTGCGAGTTCAGCCTGGTGCCGATACAGCTTGCCGACGCCCCCTTCTACCAGCTTCTCCCGCAACTGCGGCAGTACCCACTCCGGCCACTGCGCATACTGGGCGCGCTGAGGGGGCAGGGTGGTGTGAAAGGTGAGAGTGGACTCATCGAGGCGGCGCTGGATGAATTCGAGGAGCTCTGTTCCCAGGGGATTATCTGTTTCCGGGTGAGACAATTTTTACCCCCTCGTGGGTTTGGTCTATCGCTTTGGCGTGGAACGTGTCACACTGATATAAGGCCAATGATGTCTTGGTGCGGTGTTTACACTTTAAGGTACTGCTAAAGGACGCATTTACCGAACCCCCTTGGTGCGGAATCGCTGCACCGATAAGCAAGAAAAGGACTGCACACCATGGCACAAGGAACCGTTAAGTGGTTTAACTCTGAAAAGGGCTACGGCTTTATCGAGCGCGCGGATGGCGCCGGCGATATCTTCGTCCACTACTCCGAGATTCAGGGCAGCGGTTTTCGCACCCTAGAGGAAAACCAGCAGGTTACCTTCGAGGTAGGCACCGGGCCGAAGGGCGATCAGGCTCAGTCCGTGTCCGTCATCTAGGCGGCCTGTTCTCCCCGCTACGGCGTCTCCGCGTAGCCGCGGCGGGTATCCCACCACTCGGTGAACTTATTCTGCAGCTTCTGCAGGCCTACGCCGATGATGATGGCGGCGATGATGCTGACCACCACGGCGAGTACTGGCGAATTAGAAAAGGCCATGCCGCCGAGATAACCAATGGCCAGCGCCTCGCCAGCCCAGAGGGCGACGCCGATGGTGTCGAAGAAAACAAAGACGATCCACGGGAACCTCATGGACCCCAGCAGGATGGTCATAAACAAGCGTGCTGAAGGGATGAAGCGGGCGATAATAATGGCGGCCCCTCCGCCGCGGCGCATATTTCGCTTGACCCAGTTCAGCCCTTCGTAGGCCTTAGATCCCTTTGGCACGCGCTTAAGCAAGGGCATAAACCGCGTGCCTAGCAGGAAACAGAGATTATCGCCCATCATGGCGGCGATGAGCGCCACGAAGAACATGGTGGGCAGGTGGGGGAAGCCCTGCGAGCCGGACCAGGCGCCGGCCATATTGAGCGGGATTTCTGACGGCAGGACGGGGAAGAAGCAGTCACCAAATATCAGCGCGGCGACCAGCGGGTAGATCCACTCTGTGGACATGACGGTTTCGATCCACATAGTGATTGTGTCGACCATGAATCCTCCCCGGGTGTCGGCTTAGGTGTGCTATCGTGCCCCACAATGCTTTCACAGTTACTGGGCATTCTAAGTAGGCCAGTATAGACCCGTTCCGTGGGGGTACATAGTGCCCCTGAAAACGACCTTTTGGCAGAACCGCGTATATGGTGCGAGAAAGGAAACACAGATCAACTGTGTACGCTAGGGGCGATTGCTGAAAGCGTGCATACCTTATTGTTCGCATCATCGAAAGGGATGAAGTCGAAGTGGCAGAAGCAGCCGGGCCGGGAAAGACCTTGGTGATCGTCGAGTCGGCGACGAAGGCGAAGAAGATTCAGCCTTACCTCGGAGATAAGTACATCGTGGAGGCCTCCGTAGGCCACATCCGCGATCTTCCCCGCGGCGCTGCGGACGTACCGGCTAAGTATAAGAAGGAATCCTGGGCGCGCCTTGGCGTGAACCCAGAGGACGACTTCGCCCCGCTATATGTGGTGAGCCCCGATAAGAAGAAGAAAGTCGCGGACCTAAAATCCAAGCTGAAGCAGTGCGATCAGCTCTACCTCGCGACAGACCCCGACCGCGAGGGCGAGGCCATCGCCTGGCACCTGCTTGAGGTCTTAAAGCCCAAGGTTCCGGTGCGCCGCATGGTGTTCAACGAGATCACCAAATCGGCCATCCTGGAAGCTGCGGATAATACGCGCGATCTGGATTACAACCTTATCGACGCCCAGGAAACCCGCCGCATCCTGGACCGCCTCTACGGCTACGAGGTCTCCCCAGTGCTGTGGAAGAAGGTCATGCCGCGGCTTTCTGCAGGCCGCGTGCAGTCGGTGGCTACCCGCGTCATCGTCGAGCGCGAGCGCGAGCGCATGGCGTTCATCCCCGCGGATTATTGGGATCTAGCCGCCACGCTAGATACCGGCGCTGCGGATGCGGATAATCCCGCTACGTTCGACGCCCGACTCACAGCCGTCAATAGCAAGCGCGTGGCCCTGGGCCGCGACTTTGATGACCGCGGAAACGTGAAGAGCAAAGACGTCATCGTCATCACCGAGCCGCAGGCCAAGGCGCTAGAAACCGCACTGAGCGGCGCGGACATGCAGGTCGCTGGTGTCGAGCACAAGCCTTATACGCGCAAGCCTTATGCGCCGTTTATGACCTCTACGCTGCAGCAGGAGGCCGGCCGCCGCCTGCACTTTACCTCCGAGCGCACCATGCGCATTGCGCAGCGCCTGTACGAAAACGGCCACATTACTTATATGCGTACTGACTCCACTTCGCTGTCCAAGCAGGGCCTATCAGCTGCGCGCAACTCCGCCACCAGCATCTATGGCGCAGAGTACGTTTCTGATTCCCCGCGTGTTTATGACCGCAAGGTGAAAAACTCCCAAGAAGCCCACGAGGCCATCCGCCCGGCTGGCGAGACCTTCGCCACCCCGGGCCAGCTTTCCGGCCAGTTGGATGCGGAGGAGTTTAAGCTCTATGACCTGATTTGGAAGCGCACCGTCGCCTCCCAGATGGCCGATGTCAAGGGAACCTCCATGAAGGTCACCGTGGCCGGCACCGCCACCACGGATAATGGTAGCTATGACGTGGAATTCTCCGCCACCGGCCGCACCATTACCTTCCCGGGCTTCCTGAAGGCCTATGGCGCAGATGACGCCAAGGGTGACAAGAAGGGCGAGACCCACCTGCCACATTTGGAAGAGGGTCGCGCCCTGAACGCCAAGGAGGTCTCCGCCGAGGGCCACTCCACCAACCCGCCGGCGCGCTATACCGAGGCCAGCTTGGTCAAGAAAATGGAGGACTTGGGTATCGGCCGCCCGTCCACGTATGCGTCCATTATCAAGACCATCCAGGACCGCGGCTATGTGGTCTCGCGCGGCAATGCGCTGGTGCCATCGTGGGTTGCCTTTGCCGTCGTGGGACTGTTGGAGGAGAACTTCACCGAGCTGGTCGACTATGACTTCACCTCTTCTATGGAGGATGAGCTGGACCAGATTGCTACCGGTATCGAGGACGGCACCGCCTGGCTCAATGGCTTTTATTTCGGCAACGCCGAGGCCAACGAGCAAAAGGCAGCCTCCATCGCCCGCCACGGTGGCTTGAAATCGCTTATCGACGTCAACCTAGAAGCCATCGATGCCCGCAAGGTCAACTCCCTGCGCCTTTACACCGATACCGAGGGCCGCGATGTCTTCGTCCGTGTGGGCCGCTATGGCCCGTATATCGAGCGCGCCGTCGGCACCAATGACGACGGCAGCATCGAGTACCAGCGCGCCAACCTCTCTGAAACCGTCACTCCGGACGGCTTGAACGAGGAGCTGGCGGAAAAACTCTTTGCCACCCCACAGGGCGGCCGCGAACTGGGTGAAAACCCGGCAAATGGACGCATGATTGTGGCTAAGGAGGGCCGCTTCGGCCCGTATGTCACCGAGGTTGTCCGCGATGATGAGCGGGAGAAGGCCGAGGGCGAGGCCGAAGAGGTCGTCGCCAAAGAGCGGGCCGAGGAAGATAAGCAACGCGCCGAGGAGGGCAAGCGCGCCAAGAATTGGGAGACCAAGACGGCCGCAAAGCAGAAGGAAAAGCGCGTCAAGGAGTACATCGAGAATAAGCTGAAGCCGGGTACGGCCTCACTGTTTAGCTCGATGGAACCCTCTACGGTGACTCTCGAAGAAGCCCTCCAGCTGCTGTCCCTGCCGCGCGAGGTGGGCGAGGATGACGGCGTGATGATCACCGCCCAAAATGGCCGCTACGGCCCGTACTTGAAGAAGGGGACCGATTCGCGCTCTTTGGCCAAGGAAGAGCAGATCTTCACCATCACCTTGGACGAGGCCCGCCGCATCTATGCCGAACCGAAGCGTCGCGGCCGCGCCGCGGCCCAGCCGCCGATCAAGCAGCTAGGCGATAATGACGTCTCCGGCAAGCCCATGACCGTCAAGGATGGCCGCTTCGGCCCGTACGTCACCGACGGCACTACCAATGCCTCCCTGCGCCGCGGTGATGACCCGGAGCAGCTTACCGACGCCCGCGCGAACGAGCTCCTCTCCGAGCGCCGCGCCAAGGAAGCATCCGGCGAAACCAAGAAGAAGTCCACCAAGAAGTCCTCTAAGAAGACGACCAAGAAGAAGGCGACTAAGAAGGCCACCAAAAAGTCCACGAAGAAGGCCGGCAAGAAGGCAACCAAGAAACCATCGCCCGGCACGAAGAACGTGGTAAAGGCCGGCTCGCGCAAGAAATAACCGCGTAAGGTAGCGGGCATGAACGATTTCCTTGCCCGCACCCAGGAAGGCGCTGCGGCCCTGCGGCGCGCCGTATCCGATATCAGCGCACAGCCGCAGCTTATCGCCTCGGTCCGCGAAGACCCCGCCGTTGGCGCAGGTGTCCTAGCCGGGATCATTGCCCAAGTGGAAAAGGCCCGCACCCTGACCCATCCTTCGGTGCTGGGCGTGGCGGCTTTAACGGCGAACCACGCCGCCTATGCATGGGGCCTGTATCGCCGCGGCGCGCGCAACGATGCCTTAGGTTGGGGCCTGCGCGCGGCCGCATGGGGTGCGGGCGTTGCCGCTACCCGTAGCCAGCCGACGTCCGCCGCAGTCGCGGTGGGTGGCGCGGCCGTGCTTGCCACCTCGGCATTGGCGGGCGATCCAGTGCTGCGCACCGACGCCGGCAAGGGCATGAGTCACGGCGCTAATGTGCTCGTCGCGGCCGAGGGGCTAACCGCCTTGCGTGTGGCGCTGAAGCAGCGCAAACACAAGGCGCGGCTAGTGCGCGCGGCCGAAGCCGGCGCCCTAGTTATCGGCCATCTGCTGCTGATTGACGGCCTTCACCGCACCCGGTAACTGCGGCTGCATCGTCGGACCATAGGAAAGGCGGCGGTGCACCGCCTCGAAGGGGCCGCGGCGGCCGCAGGCCTCCAGCACGCAGGCGAAGATGAGAGTGGCCAACCATACCGCGAAGGCCATCACCGCTTGGCCGAAGGCCCCCAGCTCGTGACCGAAGTTCAGCATAAACGGGTGCACGAGGCAGAAAAAGAGGATGGACTGCCCCACATAGCCGCTCATGGAGCGCTTGCCCAGCGCCGCAAAGGGCCATAACACTGCGGGCAGCGGTGCCCCGGCCGAAAGTCGCTCCTGTACTGGCTGCAGCACCAACGCGAGCCCGGCCAGGATGCCGGGGCCAGTGAAGACGCCGAGGAAAGAGTTGGCATTATTGGCTGCATTCGCCCAGCGCTGCTCGATGACCCCAAGCGTGCTCAAAGACCACAAGGTACCGATAACCACGGTAATGACCACCGCGACGGCCACCCAGCGCAGGAGGGTGGGGCGGTGGGAAGGGACGTCGGCAAGCACGCCTTGGCGCGCCCACACAAAGCCCACCAGCATGACGGGCAGGTACATCAATAAAATGATCGGCGTGGCCAAGGCCTGGCTGCCTAGGGTGACAAGCTGGCTGAGCAGCAAATCGGGGTAGGACTCGATGGTGCCGATGCCCTCCGTGGCCACCACGCCGAGGGGATCCAGCGCGCCGGAAATGAAGGCCACAATCCCGCCCAGCGCGCATAGTGCGAATAGAATATAGGCCACGCGCATGAGGGAGGAATCCCGCTTGCGCAGCAGGAATGCAATCACGATTCCGGCCACGCCATAGAAGAACATGATGTCGCCCCAAAACAGCAGCACCATGTGCGCCGCTCCCATCACTGCCAAGAAGGCATAGCGCTTGGCGATGACCCTGCGCGCCCCCTGCACCGGAAACCCGCGCCGCCACAGACTCAGCGCGATGAGCCCCACGCCAAAACCCAGCAGGGTGGAAAACATGGGCAGGCCGCGGTTGTGGACAAAGAAGGCGGCGAAGACGACGGCCGCCTTATCCCACACGCTGCCATCGATGATGCCGCTGAAATAACTTGCTGGCCGGTCGGTGGTGATGATCCACGCCGTGGTCATATTGGCCATGGCGATGCCTAGAAGGGCCATGCCGCGCGCCACATCGGGCACGATCATGCGGGGCCGGGGAGCTGAGCTCACTTAAAAACCTCTTTATACCTCGGAACGTTCTGCCAGGGTAGCGCGGATAGGGCGAGCCAGCTGGGTCATGCGGTGACGGCCGCGCAGCTCAATGGATTTCATCATAGTCCAGCGGGCCTGCTCAGCTTCGTTAGCGGTTTTGAGCGTGGCGGCATTGGTGAGCACTTGGCCCGGGGTGTCCTTGGCCAGCTCGGTCAGGCGCGCGGCCTCGTTGACGGCATCACCGATGACGGTATATTCAAAGCGATCGGCGCCGCCGATGTGCCCGGCGACAACGTGCCCCGCGGCCACGCCGATGCCGGCTTGCAACTCGAGTCCGCGCAATTCACTGCGCAGCTCGCGGGCGGCCTGCAGGGCCATGGAGGTGGAATCATAAACGTTGAGGGGAGCGCCAAAAACAGCGAGGGCTGCATCGCCCTGGAATTTATTAATAATTCCTTTATTGCGGTGCACCACCTTGACGACGTGCTCGAAGAACTTATTGAGCTCCTCCACAACTTCTTCGGGGGAGTGGTTAACGGCGAAGGTGGTGGATCCAATAACGTCAATAAAAAGCACCGCCACTTTGCGATCCTCGCCTCCTAATTCTGGGCGCTCCTCCAACGCACGTTGGGCCACCTCGCTGCCGACGTAGCGGCCGAAAATATCGCGCACGCGGTTGCGCTCCCGCAGGCCACGCATCATTTCATTAAAACCGGCCTGCAGCACGCCTAGCTCGGATCCGTCATAGATATCGACCTCGGCATTGGTCTCACCGCGGCGCACCCGATTGATAGCGTTTTGTAGCTCCACAATCGGGTCCACGACGCTCATCACCGCAAAACTGGTGCCGATAAAACCGGTAGCCAGGGCGGTAAGCGCCAGGGCGGTGATGGCGGGAACAAGAGCGCCGGCGGATCCCGGGAAAAGCCCGGTCAGCTGGGCAATCAAGACCAGGAGGATGCCGATGAGCGGCACGCCGGAAGTCATCAGCCAGGTGGATATCAGGCGGTATTTGATGGGTGGCTCGAGCGTGGAATCCTCAAAGCGCCGTGCCACCGCCTGGGCGGCAACCGGGCGCACGAGGCGCTCTGCCTGCAGGTAGGTCAGGATGATAACCACCAAGCCAGCCAGGGTAGCGGATACGCCTACGACAAGCCCCAATCTGCCGGACTCCCGCGCGGAAATGACCACGGCCAAAACGATGCCGATGAGCCATACCGCGGCCGCTACTGCGGCTTGGTAGACGGGGATGCGCAGCACGAGGTTGCGCACCATATTCGGATCGTGTTCGTCTGGGTTGCGCTGCCAGTCCAGCACCGGGCGGAAGAGCAGCAGGGTAACGGCAATTCCGATAATCACGGCGAAGATGAGGTACACCGCGGCGACACCCATCAAGCTCGGTAGCTTGGCGGCAAAGTCCTCGATTTCCGGCATGGGAAGGAAATAGAGGACGAATGTCATGATCGCGATGGCACCGATGAGGTTCGCACCGAGGACTAAGGCAGCGTAGACCGGCCATTGGGTTCCCATGAGCCATCGTGCGCCGCGCAGTAGTCTGTTCATGTCTTCATACTTTAGTAAGACCAGTAGGCTAGGGCGAGTGAATACCGGAAGCGTTGCGCAAAGATTGGCAGATGCCCCAGGTGTGGCCCGCACCATTCTGGATGCCGCTCGGGCAGCTCGGGGGATAGCGGGGGCAGACCCGCGGGCAATGAGCCATTCCTGGCTATTTACCGGCCCGCCGGGCTCCGGCCGATCCCTGGCCGCCCTCGATTTTGCTGCCGCACTCATGTGCACGGACCCGGAAGAGCCGGGCTGCGGCCGGTGCGAGGCCTGCCAGGCGGTGCTGGATGCGAAGCAGCATACTGACTTGGTGCTGGTGGACCCGCAGGAAGTCATCATTCCGGTGGATACGGTGCGCGAGGTCATCGGCCGCGCCGCGAGCCTGCCCACGGTGGCGCCCTGGCGCGTAGTGATCTTCAACAATGCCGACCGCCTCAATAATAACGGTGCGAATGCCCTGCTCAAGACCGTGGAAGAACCGCCGGCGCGCACAGTGATCATCATGTGCGCTCCTTCCGACGCCCCCGAGGACTTCTCCCAGACCCTCCGCTCGCGCTGCCGCCACCTCTACATTCCTTCCCCGTCCGTAGAGAGCATTACCGCCCAGCTGGTCAGCGAGGGCGCCTCGGATCACGACGCCCACTTGGCCGCCCTCACCTCCCTCCGCCACGTCGGCAGGGCGCGACGCCTCGTCAACGACCCGGCGGTACAAAAGCGCCGCGCGGTGGCCATCAACCTGGCAGAAGAGGTCTTCCACGGCTCCCAAGGCTTCCAGGCGGTCACCTCGCTGCTGAAATTGGTCGATTCGGAAGCGAAAGAATCGCATAAGGAACAAGAAGAGGCCGAGCTGGCGAAGCTGGAGCAGACCCTCGGCGTAGGTGCGAAGGGCAAAGGCGCGGCTAAAGCGCAGCGCGATGCCCGATCCGCCATTAAGGATCTGCAGGACCAACACAAGAAGCGAGCGAAACGCCGAGTTATCGACAACTTGGACTTAGTTCTTATCGATCTCTCCGGTGTGTACCGCGATGCGCTCATGCAGAAAGTTGGCGCGCAGGTGGACCTGACCCACCCGGACTTCGCCGGTCTTTCTGGCGAGCTAGCGCAACGCGTGAGTGAGGAAGGTCTGCTGGACTGCCAGGCCGCCATCACGTTGTGCCGCGAGCAGCTCACACAAAACGTCGGCACGCAGATTGCCTTCGACGGGTTGGTGGGCCGACTGCGTCGCGCGTGCCTATAAGCGGGTGCGTAGTCGGGGGCCGATTTCTATTCCGCGGCGCCCCTAGGTTAAACTTTCTCTTGCTGCACTGGCATATGCCAAGCAGCGTGCCGCCTTAGCTCAGTCGGTAGAGCATTTCACTCGTAATGAAAAGGTCGCGAGTTCGATTCTCGCAGGCGGCTCCACAGTGGCCGCAGGTTATCTAGCCTGCGGCCTTTCGCTGTTTTGGGGGCAGCACGTGGCTTAAGCGTCTCCGTGGTTTTTCAGCAGGCGAGGGACCACCTTGCCGGTCGCATTGCGTGGCAGCTGGGACAGGAAGTGCACATCGCGCGGCACGGAATGATCGGCGAGCTTGGTGCGGACCCACTCGCGGATGGCGTCGGCCGTGAGGGCCTTTCCGGTGGCGTCGGCAGTAGGCACCGCCCACACGGCGATGCGCTGGAAGGTTTCGCCATCTTCCACGCCACCGGCATGGACCTCGTGGATGCCGGGCATAGCTTCGAGGACCTCGGTAACGGATTGCGGGTGAACATTCTCGCCGCCGACGATGATCATGTCATCGGCGCGGCCGACCACGTGCAAGAAGTCGTGCTCATCGATGTAGCCCAAATCGCCGATGGAAATGAGCCCGTCCACCTTATTGAGCCGCAGGTTCGGGTTGGTATAGCCGGTCATCGCAGTGGAGTTGGTCAGGTAGATCTCTCCCACCTCGCCGCGCGGAACCGGGTGGCCCTCCTTATCGAGGATGCGCAGCTTCGTGCTCGAGGCCACGCGCCCGGCGATGGTGGGGTTGGCGGCCACCTGATCCATGGTGGCGGTCGTCGCGAGCGCGAGCTCAGTGGATCCGTATACGTTGCATAGGATGGCGCCGAAGCGCTCATTGGTCTCCTTGACCACCTCCGGAGTCAGCGCATTGCCGGCCGAGGCGATGAATTTCAGGCTCGAGGTATCGAACTCACCGGCTGGGTCCCGCTCCACTAGGCGCTTAAAGAAGATGGGGGAGGAAATCATGCCATCGAGGCGGTAGCGCTGGACATCGTCAAGCACCTGCTCCGCGTCGAATACGCGGCGGGTGACGATGGTATTGCGCAGTCCGAGTGCGATATTGATGCAGGCCCATCCCCAGGTGTGGAAGATGGAGGCGGTGATCTGCAGGCGCTGGTCGGCGCGCCATGGAATGGTATCCACGATGGAGGCCAGCACTACCGGCAGGGTCGGTTCCGGCCGCACAATGCCCTTCGGAATGCCGGTGGTGCCGGAGGACATGAGCACGATCGGGCCGTGCTTGGGGAAGCGCGGCAGCTCCACGGCCGGTGGATTCTTCACAATCTTGTCTAACTTCGGCAGCTCGCTAGCCCCGGTATCGTGCGCGATGATTACGGGGATATCGGTGTCCACGCGGTCGATGAATTCATCATCCACGACGAGCACATTGATGCCGTTTTCCTCAATGCAGCCGGCCAGCTGCTCCGGGGAGGAGCCCACGTTGAGCAGGTAAATAGAAGCGCCCACATAGCCCTTGGCGCCGAGCGGAATGATGATGCCGCGGCCGTTGCGCGCCATGACGCCGAGGCGAATCTCGGGCAGGTCCAGCGAGCGGAGGTAGCGGGCGAAGCCCTAGGCGTGGGTGCGCAGCTGGCGGTAGGTGAGGGTGCCGTCGTCGTCGATAAGCGCCAAGCGCTCCGGACAGGCAAGGTAGCCCTGCTCGATCTCGCGTGCGGTGGTAAAGCGGTAGCGGGCCAGGTTCGGCAGCAGGTTGAGCTGGGCCTTAACGCCGCCTTGGTGGCTGATGAGTCCGGCGTTATAAAGTGCCGGCACGAACCGGCGGAGGGCTGCTCCGTGGAATGTGAAATCAGAAAAATTCACGGTTGGGGTAGCTCCAAAAAGCGAAGATAACAAAAAGGTAACCATGGACGATATCGTGAGAGAGGCGCGCGGTGTTGCCGCCAACTCGAAATTACAGAAGTGACTACAGTTACCTGAAGTTACTGGTGTTTCTAGAAAAGGATCTCATGAAATCTCTGCAGCTCAAAGTCCTCTCCGTGGTGGCGTCCGCGCTGGCCGTCGTAGGCGTGGCAGTCGCGCCGCAGGCCACCGCCGCGGAGCGCAACCTAGTAGCCTTCGGCGATTCCGTCCTCGCGGATCCAGATGCCGGCTCCTACTTTGCTCACCGTTTCGATCCCTCTAAGGGTGTGGGCGTGGATTGCCCTACCTCCAATAACTACGCCAAGCGTGCCGGTGCCAAGCTGCGCCTTCCGGTGCGTGATTTCTCCTGCTCCGGTGCCGTGTCCATGTCTCGCGGCCCGCAGATTTTCCAGCAGGTGGATGCGGCCATCCGTACCGGCGCGCTGAGCCCGGCTACTAACCGCGTGGTTATTACTACCGGTTTCAACGACACCTATAACCACCGCGAGCTCAACCTGCCGCAGATTCGCAAGCAGTTCGCGGACCGCACCGCCCCACAAATCGAACGCATCAAGCGCGCGGCCCCGAACGCCCGCGTCCAGATCGTTGGCTACCCCACCATTGGTTCTGGCCCGTACTACTGCCTCTTCCACTTCGGTCCGCGCCCGGCCGACTCCACCTTCCTGCCGCCAATCCAGGACTTTGAGAATAAGGCACAGTGGATGCAGGTGGACCTGGCGGCACGCACTGGCGTGCAGTTCTTGGATATGAAACCTTCCACCCGCAATAACGGCATGTGCGCCGATGCAAACCAGCGCATGTGGGCTGGTCTGGTGGACTTTACTGGTGGTGACGGCAACCTGCCCATCCACATGAACCAGCGCGGCCACGAGCATACGGCCAACGTCATCGCCCGCTCTTAAAAAATATTTTCATTAATGTGCCGATTTTGAAAATATCGGTACGCTCGGGCGCATGACTGTAAAAGCTGTTATTGCCCGTTCCAAGGGCGCGGAAGTCGAAACCGTCAATATTGTTGTCCCCGACCCCGGCCCTAATGACGTCATCGTGCGCGTGCAGGCCTGCGGCGTATGCCACACCGACCTTGCTTACCGCGATGGCGATATTGAAGACGCCTTCCCGTTCCTGCTCGGCCACGAGGCCGCAGGCGTGGTGGAGACCGTAGGTTCTGCGGTCACCCACGTGGAGGAGGGCGACTTCGTCATTTTGAATTGGCGCGCCGTATGCGGCGAGTGCCGCGCTTGCAAGAAGGGCGAGCCAAAGTACTGCTTCAATACCCACAACGCCTCGAAGAAGATGACCCTCGAGGACGGCACCGAGCTCACTCCTGCGCTGGGCATCGGTTCCTTCGCGGAAAAGACCCTGGTCCACGAGGGCCAGTGCACCAAGGTGGAAGACACTGACCCAGCCGCTGCAGGCTTGTTGGGCTGCGGCATCATGGCGGGCCTCGGCGCAGCCGTGAATACCGGTGACATCCAGCTCGGCGAGTCCGTAGCCGTCTTCGGCTGCGGCGGCGTCGGAATGGCCGCCATTGCGGGTGCCAAGCTGGCAGCCGCGGCAAAGATCATCGCCGTGGACATTGACGAATCCAAGCTGGAAACCGCCCGCGAATTCGGCGCGACCGATACTATCTGCTCCAAGGACCTGTCGGAACAGGAAGTCATCGACGCCGTCCGCGAGCTCACCGGCGGCTTCGGTACCGATGTTTCCATCGACGCCGTGGGTATCCAGCCCACCTGGCGCCAGGCCTTCTACTCCCGCGACCACGCCGGCCGCATGATCATGGTGGGCGTGCCAAACCTCACCGACCACGTGGACATTCCCGCCATCGACCTCTACGGCCGCGGCGGTTCCATCAAGCCAGCGTGGTACGGCGATTGCCTCCCGGAGCGCGATTTCCCCGCTTATGTAGCGCTATCCAAGGCCGGCAATTTCCCGCTAGAAAAGTTCGTTTCCGAGCGCATTGCGCTTGACGACGTCGAGCAGGCCTTCGCCACCATGAAGTCCGGCAAGGTCCTGCGTTCGGTGGTGGAGTTCTAATGCGCATCGATAGCACGGTTACTTCTGGCAAGTTCCGCCTCGACGGCGGCGAGTGGGACGTGGATAATAACGTCTACGTCGTGGGCGATGACTCCAATGTTTATGTGGTGGATCCCTCTCACGATCTCGATGCCGTAGCGGAGCTGGTAGGTGATCGCCACGTGGAAGGCATCCTGCTCACCCACGCGCACAATGACCACTGCGAGCTCGCCCCCGAGGCCGCCAAGCGCTTCGATACCGAGGTTTATCTGCACCCGGACGATGACATGCTGTGGCAGGAATCCAACGGCGATGCCCCATATACGCCGCTGGCGGATCGCGGTCAATTCGATATCGGCGGCGAGAAAATCACGGTCTACCACACCCCAGGCCACTCGCCGGGCTGCGTGGTGCTGCACGTGGGCGAGACGCTTCTGTCGGGCGATACGCTCTTCAATGGCGGCCCTGGTGCCACTGGCCGCAAGTACTCCGACTTCGATGTGATCATCGAGTCGCTGAAGAACGTGGTCTTCACCCTGCCGGAGGACACCAAGGTCCTGCCGGGGCATGGCGACGCCACCACGGTGGGTGCCGAGGCCGCACGCCTCGACGAATACATCGAGCGCGGTTACTAGCTGTTAGCACGCCCGCAGGTACTCGCCGTAGCCGGACTTAAGCAGCGGCTCGGCGAGTGCTTCTAGCTGGGCGCCGTCGATAAAGCCCGCCTCATAGGCAGCAACCTCGGGCGATCCGATAACGATCCCGGTGCGCTTTTGCATCACCTCAACATAGGCAGAAGCCTCACTCATAGAGTCCACCGTGCCGGTATCGAGCCAGACGCTACCGCGGTGCAGCCGCTGAACATTCAGCTCGTCGCGGCGCAGGTACTCCTCATTGACGGCCGTGATTTCCAATTCGCCGCGGCCGCTGGGCTGGATGCCCTTGGCAATGTCCACGACGGAGTTGTCATAGAAATACAAGCCCACCACCGCGTGATTTGAGCGCGGGACCTCCGGCTTCTCTTCGATGCTGAGCGCATGCCCCGCAGCGTCGAATTCCACCACGCCGTAGCGCTGCGGATCCGAGACCTCGTAAGCAAAAATGATGCCACCCTCCGGATCCTGGCAGTGGGTGAGCTCGCCGCCGAAGCCGTGGAAGATATTATCGCCGAGCACCAGTGCGACGCTATCGTCTCCAATAAAATCCTCGCCAATCAAGAAGGCCTGCGCGAGTCCCTCCGGCCGCGGCTGGACCGCATAATCGATCATGAGTCCGAGCTGGGAGCCGTCACCAAAGAGGCGTTGGAAGGCACCCGCATCCTCCGGGGTGGTGATGATGAGGATTTCCCGAATCCCCGCCTGGATGAGCGTGGTCAGCGGATAGTAAATCATCGGCTTGTCATAGATGGGCATGAGTTGTTTCGAGATGCCCTTGGTAATCGGGTAGAGCCGCGTGCCGGAACCGCCGGCTAAGATGATGCCCTTCATTTAATCCTCCGGGTAGAGCGCCAGGTACAGGGCCAGCGCGGCGCGCCAATTCTGCGGCTTGAAACCGGTGGCCTCGATTTTATCCAGCGCAAACGTCGATTCCTTAGGTCGCGGCGCCTCGGGCCCCGCGATCTCACGGTACTGCTCGGTCGTCACTGGAGTGACCTCGGACGGATCGTGGCCGAGCCCGATGAATACCGCCATGGCAATCTCATCGCGGCCCACGGTATCGCCCGAATTGGATAGGTTATACACGCCGTAGTCCGCGTCGGACTTGAGCAGGTGCACGATGCCCTTGGCTAGGTCCTCGGCAAACGTGGGGCGGCCACGCTGGTCATGGATGACCTTCGGCTCCACGCCCTTATTAGCCAGCCGGCGCATGGTGGACATGAAATTTTCCCCATCGCCAAAGACCCACGAGGTGCGAATGACGTAGTGCTGCGGCGCGGTCTGTGCTGCGGTATCACCCGCGGCTTTCGACGCCCCGTACGCACTGAGCGGCGACGGCAACTCCGCCTCGGTGTGGACTTCGTTCGCCCCATCGAAGATATAGTCGCTCGAGACATGCACCAGCGTGATCTGGTTTTCTGCGGCGATGCGTGCCAGCTTTGCCGGCCCTTCCGCGTTGACGGCCCAGGCAGCGGCGCGGTCGTTTTCGGCGCCGTTGACGTCGTTGTACGCCGCGCAATTAATGATGGTCGAGTACTGCTTCCAATTTCGCTCCGGCGGATTGGTGATGTCGAAGTCGGCGTGGGAGCAGAATTCGGCGTCGCCAAGCAGGCGCTTCAGCGCCCTCCCCAACTGCCCATTCGCACCCGTGACGAGGATGCGCCGGGCGGGCATCGGGCTCACCTCTTCGAGGCTGGGGTGCTGCTTGTCTTTCTCAGAAACCTCGGTGGGCTCTAGTGGCCAGTCCACGATGTCGAGGTTCACCGCGGCATAGCGCGCCTCGGCAGACCAGTGCTCATTGACCAGGTAACTATAAGAGGTATCCTCCAGCGCTTGAAAGCCATTGGCGACGCCTCGCGGCACAAACACCGCCGTCTCCGGCCCAATCTCGTGGGTAATAACCTCGCCGAAGCTCTCCGACCCCTCGCGCAGGTCGCACCACGCACCAAAAATCTTGCCCTGCGCCACCGAGATGAGTTTGTCCCAAGGTTCGGCGTGCAGCCCGCGGGTAGCGCCGGCGTGGTTGAAGGAAATATTGTTCTGCACCGGCTGAAAGCTCGCGAGTTCGGGCGCGAGACCGGTGAGCTTTTCCCGCTGCCAATTTTCTTTGAACCAGCCGCGATTGTCCCCGTGCACGTCGAGGTCGATGATGAGTAGTCCCGGGATGGCGGTTTCAGTTATGCGCATGTCTACTGTCCTTGCTGCTTGTAGCGGGTCTCTACGTCTTCTTTCTCGGGCTTCCACCAGTCTTCGTTATCGCGGTACCACGCGATGGTGTCTTGGAGGCCGGCGCGGATTTCCGTAAACCGCGGGGCCCAGCCCAGCTCGCGGCGCAGCTTGGTGGCATCCATGGCATAGCGCTGATCATGGCCGGGGCGGTCCGCCACGTGCTCATAGAGCGCGCGTCCATCGCGGGTGTGGCCCATGATCTCGCAGATAAGCTCGATGACCTGCTTATTGCTGATATCTGGCTGATCCGCGCCGATAGCGTAGGTCTCTCCAATCCGGCCGCGCTCTAGGATGGCGAGCACTGCCTCGTTGTGGTCATCGACATGAATCCAATCGCGGACCTGCTCGCCCGTCCCATAAAGCTTGGGCGTGCGGCCGGAGAGAATATTGGTGATCTGGCGGGGAATGAACTTCTCGATGTGCTGATACGGCCCATAATTATTGGAGCAATTCGAGATGGTGGCGCGCAGCCCAAAAGAACGCACCCATGCGCGCACGAGGTGGTCAGAACCTGCCTTGGTGGCGGAGTACGGGCTGGAGGGGGCGTAGGCGGTGTTCTCGTCAAACTTGGTTTCTGCCCCAATCTCGAGATCACCGAAAACCTCGTCGGTGGAGACATGGTGGAAGCGGGTATCGTGCTTCCGGCACGCCTCCAACAGCGTGAACGTGCCCACGATATTCGTGTGGAGGAAGGGGGAGGGGTCACGCAAAGAATTGTCGTTATGGGATTCGGCGGCGAAGTGAACTACTACATCGGCGGCAGCGACGAGCGGTTCTACCGTCGCAGAATCGGCGATATCACCCTCGACGAAGTCAATATCCAGATCGGCGAGGTTGGCGCGGTTTCCAGCGTAAGTGAGCTTGTCAAGCACCGTAACGCGGGTATCGGGGCGCGCCTGGCGCATGAGGCGCACGAAATTGGCGCCGATAAAACCGGCGCCGCCAGTGACGAGCATCGTTTGCATGGTTATCCAGTGTAGGGCAGTCGGACGGGCTGCTGTGGCAGGCCGCGGGCCCGCGCGCAAGAGGTCAGGCCGCGCCCGGCGGAGACGGTGGTGGCGAGGGCGGATCCGTGAGCCTGCGTCCCGGGGCTTGTTCCGCGGCAGGGTGGTCGTTGACCTCTACTGTGGGCGATAGCCCGCTCGCGTGCGCGGCCCGGTAGCCTACCCGGCCGGTGGCGGGGTCTCGCTCGGCGTGACCCATTCCGTTGCGGCCATCGCGGTAGTCGTTATTGTCTACGTGGTGGCGCCGGCACAGCAGCGTGAGGTTCTTGAGGTCGGTGGCGCCACCGTGAGACCAAGCCTGCAGATGGTGGACATCGCAGTCCTGCCAGGGGCGGTGGCACTCGGGGTGGGTGCAGACAAGCTCGGAGGCCGCGAGGGCGAGCTTCTGCCAGAGGGAAGCGGTGCGTTTGGTGCGGCCAAGTTCGAGGGGAAAGCCCTTCTCATCCACCGCACAGAAGAAATCGTGCTGCGCGGCACCCAAGCGGAGGAGATCGAGCGGAGAAAGCTCGATGCCGGTGCTGGTGGCGAAGCGGGTATCGCCGCCCATCGCCTCCAGTTCTTCCAAGGTGGTGGCGACGAAGAAAGAACCAAGGCCCGCTGAGTCCTTTTGGGTGGCAGAAAGGTAGCTCGACAAGGCAGCGGTCAATTGGTCCGCCATGCGCTGGGCATAAGTGCGGGTATCATCCTCGGCGCTGAGATCGGCGCTGCCTTTATTTTTGGCGGGAGCAAAGGCACTGGCAAGGATGGCGGCCGCGGAGGCGTCGAGGTATCCGGAGATATGCACACCGCCGTCAGCATCTTGGCGGGAGATGCTAAAGCGCCGCTTGCGGGTAGCGGCGTGCGGATCGGGCTCGCCGGCAGGATTGAGGGCGTGCTTATTCGCCTTGCGAACTGCCTTACGCAGCCACTCGCGTAAGGAATCGAAGGAGCGGCGCTTGGCCTGCTCGAGGGCCTGGTTGCGCAGCTCGCTTGGGCCGGGGATGGCGTACTTGCTGAGGCTGCGCAGCTCATTCTCGATGAGGTTAAGGATGCGCTCAGGGATAGGCTCTTCTTCGAAAAGCTTCTTGCGGCGCTTTTCCTCTTCGCGGCGCTCGCGGTCGGCGCGGCGGCGGGCTTCTTCCTCGGCCTGTGCGCGTGTGGCGTCATCAGCATCGGGATCAGCAGGTGGGGGAGTGGGCTCCGGTTCGGGGATAGGGGCAAATAGGTTGCGCCCATTGCGCAGACGGGCGGCGGCTTCGGACTCGCTAAGACCTAGGCGGGCGGTCAGGTAGTCCTTGGCCTTGGAGGAGCCCACGCGGCGGCCGGCGTCATCGCGCTCCGCGATGAAGGCGAAGGCAGCGTCAATAGCGGCCTTGTTGCCCAGGGCCCTTTCCAAGTGCTCGAAATGAGGGTGAAGAAGCTCGAAAGAGAGGTCGGAGGGATCCTGCATGAGGGCGCGCAGTTGGGTTAACCCGGCGGCAACTTGGGCGATGGCGGAGTCTATCTCCGCGTGCTTGGTGGTCTGCATAATCCCTCCCCTCCTGTTCGTTTACATGTTCTATTCTACCTAGATAAAACACCCCGTCAACAGGAAAGAAGGGATTGGTCAATAGATTAGACAATCCCCAAACAAACGCAGGGCCAAAACCACTAACTCGGGAATGAAGGAAGGGCCGTGTGGTTGAGCCAAGCGTCTACGGTGGCGTCGAAAAGCGCGGCATCAGGAGCGGCGGCGCGGAAGGAATTTAGCAACATGGAAGGCTCCACCACCGAATGCTGGTGCTCGGTGAGGTAGCTGCGGAGGGTGCTAAAGAAGGCGTCGCCAAGCAGGCGGTGAATGGCGTGCACGGTCAAAGCACCGCGCTTATACACGCGGTCATCGAACATATCGCGCGCACCCGGATCGGAAACGGTGAGGTTCTGCGCCTTGCGGCCTAGGACGTTGTAGTGGGACCGTGCTGCCTCGCGCGCGGTGGTCTCGCCCTTGTGCTCGGCCCATAACCACTCGCTGTAGCAGGCAAAGCCCTCATTGAGCCAGATATCCTTCCACTCGCCTAGGCCCACGGAATTGCCAAACCACTGGTGGGAAAGCTCATGCGCGATAAGGCGCTCGAAGGCGTGGTCTCCCTTCACATGGTTGGATCCAAAGATAGAAAGCCCCTGCGCTTCGAGCGGAATCTCCAACTCATCTTCCGTGATGACCACCTGGTAATCCGCAAACGGGTAGGGGCCATAAATGGAGGTAAAGAAGTCCACCATCTCCTGCTGCTGGGCAAATTCATTCAGCACCCGCTCGCGCAGCGTGGCTGGAGCCCAAGCCCGAGTGGAAGGGCCCAAGGCAAAGCTGGAAAACTCACCTACCTGCACCGTAGCCAGGTAGGTGGCCATGGGCTGGCGGGTACGGTAATGCCAGCGCGTGGTGGAGCCGCCCGCCCTGCGGGAGACGAGGTCGCCATTAGACACAACGATAAAGGGATCATCGGCCGTAATGATGATGTCATAGAGCGCCTTTTCAGACGGTGTATCGTCGCAGGGGAACCAGCTCGGCGCGCCATTGGGCTGGCTGGCTACCAGCGAGCCGGACTCGGTTTCTTCCCAACCAATCTCGCCCCAGGTGGTGCGGATGGGGCGAGGGCTACCGCCATAGCGAATAACCAGCTCAAACTCCGTACCGGCGGCGATTTCTGCAGCGAAACGAAGACGCAACTTACCGGAAGACTGGCGGAACTTTGCCACCCGCGGTGCACCCTTCGCGGTCACGCGACGGGCCACCATCGCCCCGCCCAAATCCAAGGTCAAAGACGTTAAATCGGCGGTCGCTCGGATTGCTAAAACGGCCTCGCCGTGGAGCAAGTTGGGCTCCACGCGGTAGGTCAGATCCAGCGTGTAGTGGGACACCTCAAATCCGAGGTTAAAATCCACGCCGGTATAAGGGTCAGTGTGGGTACGCGAAAGGGCGGTAGGAAGCAACTTCATAATGCTGCAAGCCTACCGCCCTTTTAGCCGCGGAAAGAAACGAGCTTATTTATTGAAAGCGCGCTCGAAGACCGGCCAAGAATCCTTGAGGTCCGCAATCCAGTGCGGCCAGGAGTGGGTGCCGGTATTGCGGAAGTTATAGGTAGCCGGGATGCCAGCCTGGTCCAACTTGGCCTTGAAGTTGTGGGTGCAGTAGTTCACGCCAGCTTCGATGGCACCGCCCTCACCCTGCAGGACAGCGGAGCCTGCCGCGGCCGCCGCAGGGTTCGTGCCCTGAGCCACGTGATAGGAGAAGGTATCCTCCTTGCCGGCCAGACCGGAACCGGAGGAGATGTACAGCTCCGTGCCGCGCAGCTTCTCGTGGTTCATCATCGCATCGTTATAGCGGTTGGTGGGGGAACCGAAGGGGCCCCACATCTGCTCTGCGGAAGCGCCACCGCGGTTAACGGTGAGCTCAACGGCCTTGTGCTCTACCGGATAGGCGGTAGCCGCACAGCCGGCGTAGGAACCAACGGCGTCATAGAAGCCTTGGTTATGCTCCGCCAGTAGCAGGGAGGAGGTAGCGGACATGGACATACCCGCGATGGCGCGGTGGTTATCGGCCTTGATGTGTCCCTCGATAGCGCCCGGCAGTTCCTTGGTGAGGAAGGTTTCCCACTTCTGCGGGCCCTTAAGATACTGGGAGTTCGGCTCGGATACCCAGTCGGTGTAGTAGGAGAAGGCACCAGCCTGCGGGATGACCACGTTGACGTTCTTGGAGTGGTAAAAATCCACGGCATCGGAAAGCTTCAGCCAGTCCATGTCCTGCTCCGCGCCGCCTGCGCCATTAAGCAGGTAGATGGTCGGGCGGTTCTCATCCGTCGCGCGAATGACAGCCAGCGGAATCTTGCGGCCGTTCATAGCCGGGGAGGTGGCCTGCAGCTTATCGACGCGCGGATCGTCCTTGTACTTCTGGTACCAGGTCTGCTGCTCCAACTCCGGGGTGACCTCTAGTGGGGCCAGGGTGGACTGGGCGGCGTTGCCTGCTACCTGCTGCGGGGTGAGCTGTGCGGCGCCCGCCATCGGGGCGCTAGCCAAGCCTGCGCACACTGCGGTGGCGGCCAGGATGGAGCTAAGACGCTTCATTGTGCTTCTTTCCTGTAGTTAATGAACTCGTTGATTATACTTCTGCGCTACTTATTCCGCAGCGCCGGCAGCCTCTGGAGCTTCGGCTTCCTTGCCCTCGACGAAGTCCTTATCAGGGGACTGGTCAGCGGCGCTCGGGGCGTCCTTGATCTGCGCATTTTCCTGAGCCTGCGGCGCATCGATGGAAAGCTCGTTGGGCTTTACTTCCGGCTCGGCCGGAGCTTCTGCGGCGTCCTTGTTAAAGCCACGCTCGAAGGTCTTCCACGAGGAGAAGATGTCATCGCGCCAGCCCGGCCAGGAGTGGGTGCCGGTATTGCGGAAGTTCCAATCCGCCTTCATGCCCTGGGAATCCATCTTGGCCTTGAGATCGTGGGTGCAGGAGCTCATAGCAGCCTCGATGACGCCGCCCTCCACGATGAGGGTGGACGATCCCTTAGCGCCCCAGTCATTGGCACCGCCCAAACCGCTATTCACGGAGACGTAGGTCTCGGATGGGCCCAAATTCTTCGGGGTGGCATTGACCAATGCGTCGTTGTACACGTTGTACTCACTGCCCATAGCGCCCCACATCTGATCGGCCGAGCCGCCGCCGCGGTTGACAGTCAGCTGGGTGTACAGGCGCGGCAGCGGGCGAGAGGTAGCCGCGCAGCCGGAGAAGGAGCCCACCGCGTTGTAGAAGCCCGGGTTGTGCTCCGCCAGCAGCAGGGAGGAGGTAGCGGCCATGGACATGCCAGCGATGCCGCGCTTGCCATTGCCTCCGATATGATCCTCTAGAGCGCCTGGCAGCTCCTTGGTCAGGAAGGTCTCCCACTTCTGTGGGCCCTTGAGGTAGCCGGCATCCGGCGTAGAAACCCAGTCAGTGTAGTAGGAGAAGGCACCGGCCTGTGGGATGACCACATTGACGTCCTTGGACGTGTAGAAATCCACCATGTCCTGCACGCCCTCTTGCTCTGGGTTGACGTCGCGCTTCGCGGTGGCGGTGATCCAGTCCATGCCCTGCTCAGCGCCGCCCGCGCCGTTGAGTAGGTACAGGGTGGGGCGCTTCTTTTCAAAGTTGCCGTCTGGGGAGATGACCGCAAGCGGGACCTCGCGGCCACCCATGGCGGCGGAGGTAGCCGTCATGACCTTGACGTGGTTGCCGTAGTGGTTGCCCTGGGCGCTCTTGTGGCCGAAGGCATAACCCTTCCACTTGTCCTTGTCCTTTAGTCCGGCAATATCTACCACGCGGTTTTCGCCCTCGGTGGTGATGGCGTAGTTGATATTTTCCGGATCTGCCGAGTCAGTGAGGTTTACCTCGCGGATGGTGGATGGGGTGGCGTCCCCCTGAATCTTGGCCGGCTCGACGGCGGAGGCGATAGGGGCGGAGAGGACTCCTGCCGCGATGGCGATGCCTGCGACGCTGGAGCCGATAGAGCGCAAAGTATGCATATTTTTAGCTTCCTCGAGTTAAGAGAATCTTCTCAGTAGGTATCGTTCCGCATAGCGGGAGTGTTAGCAAGACTCTATGCCTTAATAGCCCTTTTAATGTAGCAAAACCTGTGACGCATGTGGTTTGTGTGTCATAATTCTGAACGCAGTGCTAACCCAGCGCTCATGTAACGGCGGCGCTACAATTCCCGTTAGTTCTAAACGTGTGAATAGTGCGGTCCCATCCGCGGGCCCATCCCTCGCTCTAGGCAAAACAGAAAGAAGAAAAATGAACGTTTTCGATTCCATCCTCGTATCCATCAACGAAGTTCTGGGGCAGTTCCTGCATATGGGTTCCTCCATGTCCTCCAACGCTGCCCTGGCTCTCGGCCTGTTCTAAAACACCGAGCCCATAGCCCTGCACGGCGTCGCGCGCTTGCCGACGCCACCGTGCAGGGCCTTTGTGCGTTTTACCCCCGAAGCGTGGGGTACACGGGCAAAAGAGTGTGACCCAATGCGCGACATGGAGGGGAAAGTTACGTATCCTGTAGGGCGTGACTAATGAACATTATGACGTAGTAGTACTCGGCGCGGGCCCTGGCGGCTACGTGGCCGCCATCCGTGCAGCTCAGCTTGGTAAGAAAGTTGCCGTAATCGAGAAGCAGTACTGGGGCGGTGTCTGCCTCAACGTAGGCTGCATCCCTTCCAAGGCACTGCTGAAGAACGCTGAGGTTGCCCACACCTTCAACCATGAAGCAAAGGACTTCGGCATCTCCGGCGATGTTTCCTTCGACTTCGGTGTAGCCCACAAGCGTTCCCGCAAGGTTTCCGCGGGCATCGTCAAGGGCGTTCATTACCTGATGAAGAAGAACAAGATCACCGAGATCAACGGCCTTGGCTCCTTCAAGGATGAGAAGACCATTGAAATCACTGACGGCGATGACAAGGGCAAGACCGTCACCTTCGATGACTGCATCATCGCCACCGGCTCCGTGGTCAAGTCCCTGCCGGGCGTAGAGCTCGGCGGCAATATCGTCTCCTATGAGGAGCAGATCCTCAACGATGAGGCCCCGAAGTCCATGGTCATCGTCGGCGCCGGCGCCATCGGTATGGAATTTGCTTATGTTCTGTCCAACTACGGCGTGGACGTCACCATCGTGGAGTTCATGGACCGCGTCCTGCCGAACGAGGACAAGGACGTCTCCAAGGCCATTGCCAAGGAGTACAAGAAGCTCGGCGTCAAGCTGCTGACCGGCTACAAGACCACCTCCGTGAAGGACAACGGCGATAATGTCACCGTTGAGGTCGAGTCCAAGGATGGCTCCAAGCAGGACACCCTCACCGTGGACCGCGCCATGATTTCCATCGGCTTCGCCCCACGCACCGAGGGCTTCGGCCTAGAGAACACCGGCGTTGAGCTCACCGAGCGTGGCGCCATTGCCATCGATGACACCATGCGCACCAACGTGGACCACATCTACGCCATCGGTGACGTCACCGCGAAGCTGCAGCTGGCCCACGTTGCTGAGGCACAGGGCGTTGTCGCCGCAGAGACCATCGCCGGCGTGGAGACCCAGCTTCTGGGTGACTACATGAACATGCCGCGCGCTACCTTCTGCAACCCGCAGGTCGCTTCCTTCGGCTACACCGAAGAGGCCGCAAAGGAGAAGTTCGCGGATCGCGATATCAAGGTCGCTACCTTCCCATTCTCCGCCAACGGCAAGGCTGCCGGTCTCAACGAGACCGCGGGCTTTGTCAAGCTCATTGCGGATGGCGAGTATGGCGAGCTCGTCGGCGGCCACATGGTGGGCTCCAATGTCTCCGAGCTGCTGCCGGAGCTGACCTTGGCGCAGCGCTTCGACCTCACCGCTGAGGAAATCGGCCGCAACGTTCACACCCACCCGACCCTCTCTGAGGCCATGAAGGAAGCTGCCGAGGGCATCGGCGGCCACATGATTAACCTCTAAGCAGGGGCGCTTGGCGACGTCGCCTTGAGCGCAACACCCACGGCACCGCGCCGTCCCCCGCCCACCGGGCAAAGGGACCGCGGTGCCGTTTTGTATGTCTACGCCCCCGAAAAGGCTCGTCGTGGTGATGTGTAACTAGTACGGTGCCACCGCTGAGCGGTGGGCATCGATGCTGATGACCTCGTTAATGGGTGGGAAGGCGCGCTGCGCACAATTCTCGCGCGGGCAGGTGCGGCAACCGGAGCCGATAGGGGTAGCAGAAGAGAGATCTTTGAGGTCGAGACCTTCTGCGTAGACGGTGCGGTCGGCGTGGCGAGCCTCGCAGCCCAGGCCGATGGCGAAAAGCTTATTGGTATCGCCAAAGCGGCCTTGATGGTGCTGTACCGCGCGGGAGATCCACAGGTAATTGCGGCCATCGGGCATCTGGGCCAACTGGCGGGAAATAATGCCCGGCTGGGTGAAGGTCTCGTAGACATTCCACAGCGGGCAGGTGCCGCCATTATTGGAAAAGTGCACGCCGGTGGCGGATTGTCGCTTGGACATGTTTCCGGCGCGGTCGACGCGGACGAAGGTAAAAGGAATGCCGCGCAGGTTATCGCGCTGCAGGGTGGACAGCCGAGAGGCGACGGATTCATAGCCCACTCCGAAGACCTGGCAGAGGTATTCCACGTCGTAGCCGGAGCGTTCAGCCTCAGAATGTAGCAGGGTATAGGGCATCACGGTGGCGGCGGAGAAGTAGCTGGCCAATCCGCGTTGCGCTAGGTTACGCGAGGCATCCGAGGTAAACGGCTCATTTTTTACCAAAGATGCGATCTCCTCGCCAGCCTCGAGGAAGCTCAGCTCCGCAGCCATGCGGAAGGCGCGTTGTCCTTCGCTTAAGCGCGAGGCGAGCCGAAATTCACCGGTCTCGCGGTCGAAGCTGTGTAGCGTGCCATCCATCTGTGAGGTGATGTGAATGTCTACGTTGTGGAGATCGCGCAGGCGCTGGGCTAGGGCATGTTCGGTGTCGCGGATGCCGAATTGGGTGACCGAGAGGGCGTCGGCAAGCTGCTCCGCATGGTGGTCCAGGCCGTCCAAGTAGTTCTGGCGGGCATAGAAGAAATCGCGCACCTCATCGTGCGGCATGGACAGTGCCTGGGTGGCCTCGGCGGTGCGGCGGGTATCGGTGGCGAGTGAGAGCTTATCGCGCACATTGCGATAGCGGCGGTGGACATCCACCAGCGTGCGGGCGACGGTGGGGTGGTTATAGACCAGCTCGGAGAGCTCCTGCAGCTCGACGGGGGAGGGGCACAGCTCCTTGTCCTGGATGACGTCCTGGATCTCCGCGAGGAGGCGCGAGTCATCGTCGCGGGAGAAGAAGGTGGCGTCAACTCCGAAGACCTCGGTGATGCGAAGGAGGACCGGAACGGTAAGTGGCCGAACGTCGTGCTCGATCTGGTTGACGTAGCTGGCCGAAAGGCCCAGCGTGGCGGCTAAGGAAGCCTGGCTGAGATCGCGCTCACGGCGAAGTTGGCGAAGGCGGGATCCCACATACGTCTTACTCATGCCGGAAAGGTTACTGGGTGGCCTGCGCGTGTGCACCTTAATCGCAAAGATCTTGTGAAGAATATTCACCCTCCTGTGGGGAATATGTGGGTTTCATGCGAAAGTTTGACACATAAAGGGGTAAGGGGATCACTCCCGTAACACTGGGTGACCAAGTTCACAACTGGAGGAAGATTTACGCAACGTCAATATTGCGAAATTGCGAGCAGCCAAGGTAGTGACGTTTTGAATCCGGCCATCTAAGGAAACCCTTACCTAAAAGAATTCTGAGTTTAACCGTACCGCCGTACCGTTAGATGAAACGCCGCCGGAATTGACTGGTAACCAGCGGTTAAGCCCAGTTAAGGTGAGGACGACAATGGAGGTGTCATGACTTTAAGAAATCCCGACCGTGAGGCAGTAGCTCACGGCCACATTACTAACGAACCAATCCGTCAGAAGCCGGGAGTGCCCTCTTGGGTTCTGAAGCTCATCATGGCCGTCACCGGCCTGCTATTTGCACTTTTCGTCGTCGGCCACATGGCCGGCAACCTGAAGCTGTACTTGCCGGCTGAGGGCGGCGACGAGGCTCTTGATGAATATGGTGCATTCCTGCGCTCCATGGGCGAGCCACTGTTCCCGCATGAGGGTGCGTTGTGGATCATCCGCGCGGTCCTGCTGGTTGCCATCATCGCCCACATCTATGGTGCGTTTGCCCTCACCGCACGTTCCAAGGCCTCCCGCGGCAAGTTCCGCCGTAGCAACCTGATGGGCGGCCTTGATTCCTTCGCCACCAAGTCCATGCTGGTTACCGGCATCGTTTTGCTGCTGTTTATCATCTTCCACTTGCTGGACCTGACCTTGGGCGTACAGCCCATCGCCCCAGGTGACTTCGTGGAGGGTGCGGTGAAGGCCAATATGATCGCAACCTTCAGCCGCTGGCCGGTCACCATCGTGTATGTGATCGCCATGTGCTTCCTGTTCCTGCACCTCACCCACGGCATTCGCCTCGCCGCTTCTGACCTGGGTATCACCGGTGCGAAGTGGCGTCAGACCTTCCTGATCCTGGCGTACGTCATCCCGGCCGTTGTCTGCATCGGCAACATCGTTATGCCTTTGTCCGTTGCCCTGGGCTTGGTCAGCTAAAGGAGTTAGAAACCCATGACTAATACTGAACTCAAGCGCGAGCATCCCAAGTTCTCGCATCCGCAGTCCATCGTTCCGAGCGTATCTGCCGGCAACATTCTGGAATCCCACGAGCCGCACGGCGTGCCGATGAAGGATATGTGGTCCCACCAAAAGGACCACATGCAGCTGGTTTCCCCACTGAACCGCCGTAAGTTTGAGGTCCTCGTGGTTGGTACCGGCCTGTCCGCCGGCGCCGCTGCGGCCGCACTGGGCGAGCTGGGCTACAAGGTAAAGGTATTTACCTACCACGACTCCCCGCGCCGCGCGCACTCCATCGCCGCGCAGGGTGGCGTCAACGCCTCCCGTGCCAAGAAGGTGGACAATGACTCCGCCTACCGCCACACCAAGGACACCGTCAAGGGCGGCGACTACCGTTGCCGCGAGTCCGACTGCTGGCGCTTGGCCAACGAATCCGTGCGCGTTATCGACCACATGAATGCCATCGGCGCACCATTCGCTCGCGAGTACGGCGGCACCCTGGCTACCCGTTCCTTCGGTGGTGTGCAGGTCTCCCGTACCTACTACACCCGTGGCCAAACAGGTCAGCAGCTGCAGCTGTCCACCACCTCGGCGCTCTACCGCCAGATCGGCCTAGGCAACGTGGAGCTCTTCGCTCACAACGACCTGCAGGACATCATCGTCTACAACGACAATGGCAAGAAGCGCGCTGGCGGCATCGTTACCCGCAACCTGATCACCGGTGAGCTCAAGGCCTTCACCGGCCACGCAGTCGTGCTGGGTACCGGCGGCTACGGCAACGTCTACCACATGTCCACCCTGGCTAAGAACTCCAACGCCAGCGCCATGATGCGTGCGTACGACAGCGGTGCTTACCTGGCTTCCCCAGCCTTCGTGCAGTTCCACCCGACGGGCCTACCGGTCAATTCCGATTGGCAGTCCAAGACCATCCTGATGTCGGAGTCCCTGCGTAACGACGGCCGCATTTGGTCCCCGAAGAAGGAAGGCGACGACCGCGACCCGAATACCATTCCGGAAGAAGAGCGCGACTACTTCCTGGAGCGCCGCTACCCGGCATTCGGCAACCTGGTTCCGCGTGACGTTGCTTCCCGTGCTATCTCCCAGCAGATTAACGCTGGTCTGGGTGTTGGCCCGCTGCACAACTCGGTGTACCTGGACTTCCGCGACGCCATCGAACGCCTGGGTAAGGACAAGATCCGCGAGCGCTACTCCAACCTCATCGAGATGTACGAAGAGGCCATTGGCGAGTCCGCTTACGAAACTCCGATGCGTATCGCTCCGACCTGCCACTTCACCATGGGTGGCCTGTGGACCGACTTCAATGAGATGACCTCCATCGACGGCCTCTTTGCCGCCGGTGAGTGCTCCTGGACCTACCACGGTGCTAACCGCCTGGGTGCTAACTCCCTGCTTTCGGCTTCCGTTGACGGCTGGTTCACCTTGCCGTTTACCATCCCGAACTACTTGGCTGACCACCTCAATGAGGAGAAGCTGGCGGAGGATTCCCCAGAGGCACAGGCAACCCTGGCTCAGTCCCAAGAGCGCATCGACCGCCTCATGGGCGTGCGCGGCGAGAACCCGCACGGTCCTTCCTACTACCACCGCCAGCTAGGCGACATCCTGTACCACGGCTGCGGTGTGTCCCGTAACGTGGAAGACCTCAAGGAAGCCATCACCAAGATCCGCGTGCTGCGCGAGGACTTCTGGGCTAATGTCCGCATCCCAGGCGAGGCCAACGACATGAACCAGGTGCTGGAATACGGCCTGCGCGTTGCCGACTACCTGGACCTGGGCGAGCTCATGTGTGTTGACGCTCTGGACCGCGACGAGTCCTGTGGCGCCCACTTCCGCGAGGACCACCTCACCGAGGACGGCGAGGCAGAACGCGACGATGAGAACTGGTGCTTCGTTTCCGCCTGGGAGCCGGGCGCTAATAAGAACGAGTTCATTCGCCACGCCGAGCCGCTGTACTTTGATTCGATCCCGCTGATGACAAGGAACTACAAGTAATGAAACTGACACTTGAGATCTGGCGTCAAGCCGGACCGACCCAAGAAGGCCACTTCGAGACCGTCCAGGTAGACGATGCCTCTGAGCAGATGTCCATCCTGGAGCTGCTGGACCACGTCAATGAGGGCTACATTGAGCGCGGCGAAGAGCCCTTCGCCTTCGCCTCTGACTGCCGTGAGGGCATCTGTGGTACCTGTGGTCTGACCGTCAATGGCCGTCCACACGGCCCTGGCCAGAACACCCCGGCCTGCCAGCAGCGCCTGTTCAACTTCACCGATGGACAGACTGTCAAGCTGGAGCCATTCCGTTCCGCTGCCTACCCGGTTATCAAGGACATGATCGTCGACCGTGCGGCACTGGATCACGTGATGGAGCAGGGCGGCTACGTCTCCATGGATGCTGGTACCGCTCCGGATGCGGATACCCTGCACGTCAACCATGAGACTTCCGAGTACTCGCTGGACCACGCTGCCTGCATCGGCTGCGGCGCCTGCGTTGCTGCTTGCCCGAATGGTGCTGCACACCTGTTTACCGGTGCGAAGCTGGTGCACCTGTCCCTCATGCCGCTGGGTAAGGAAGAGCGTGGCCGCCGTGCCCGCAACATGGTCGATGACCTGGAAGCCAACTTCGGCCACTGCTCCCTCTACGGTGAGTGCGCTGATGTTTGCCCGGCCGGCGTTCCCCTGACCGCAGTATCCGCGGTTACCCGCGAACGTGCACGTGCTGCTTTCCGTGGCAAGGACGACTAAGCTAAGGTTATTCCGTAGGAATACAAGGAACGAGAGAAAGACAGAAAGACTCCGCCATGAGCGATAACACCCACGCAGTCGCTGACTACACCAGCGAGACTTACCCGGAGTTCTCCGGAAAGATTCAGGACACCTACATTGAAGGCTACGACCCAGTTTCCTTCGGTGCTCCTCATTCTTCCCTCATTCGCACCTCCACCTGGGTGGGCATGGGTCTGATCCTGTCTTGCCTCCCGGCTGCCGGAATCCTCATCTGGGGCCTCGGCGTGTGGGATACCCCGCTGGGCACCGCCGGCGAGGGTGACTACACCCTGACCACCATCATCGGCATCATCGCTCTAGCCGTTGTGGCTATCGCCGCCTTCAGCACCGTCCACTATGGCCGCCGCTACTACCGCAAGTACCGCAAGGAAACTGGCCGAGCTAACTAAGGCGCTTGCTGTACCAGGCAATGCCTAAGTTTCTGTACTGACTCGACGTCACCCCCGTCTCCACAGCATGCAATCCATGCAAGGAGGCGGGGGTTGCGTGATCTCTCAGTACCCAAGTGGCAATGTCAGATGGACCAGCCGGCGATTCAGGACATCATTGCAACGACGACTGCCACCGAGCATGTTCGTTGCTGGCACTAGTGTTAGAGAATGAAGCTCGAAAGCACCTGCACCATCCCAAGGAGAACTCATGACCCACCGCGCGGACGAAGGCATAGAAACAGCTACGGCAACGGCGCCGTCGGGTGCAGCTCCCGTGCCGCAGGCCGGCAACCAGGAGGCCCGGCGGGCGGACTTGCGGCGGTGGAAGGCGATTGCGCTGTCGTTCCTGATTGGTGCGGCGGTGATCTTTTTAGGGTGTTCGTGGTGGCAGGCGTCGGAAGGCGGGGCACCAGTGTGGGTGGGCTACGTGCGTGCAGCGGCCGAAGCCGGCATGGTGGGTGGCCTGGCGGACTGGTTTGCAGTGACCGCGCTCTTTCGCCGACCCTTGGGACTGCCCATTCCCCACACCGCGCTGATTCCGAATAATAAGGACCGCGTGGGCGATGCCTTGAGTGACTTCGTGGAGGAAAACTTCCTCACCGCGGATGCGCTGAGCGCCAAGGTGCGCGAGGCGGAGCTGCCATTGTGGCTGGCACGCCAGGGAGTCGAGCCCGGCAAGGCGGAGGAGGTCTCCGCGTGGATTGGTGAGCGTGCGGCCAGCGTGGTGTCGGATTTGGATCCCGCGGAGGCAGAGCGCTTCATCCGCACCCAAGTCATGGACCGCCTAGCCGAGCCCGAGTGGGGCCCGCCGTTGGGCAGGCTGCTGGAAGGCTATATTGCAGATGGCAAGGCGCGCCCCCTAGAGGATGACCTCATCGACTGGGCACACGGCAAGATCCTCAGTATGGAGTCCACCGTGGTCACCGCCATTGATGAGCGCATGCCCGGCTGGGCACCGCGCTTTGCCCGCGAGATGGTGGGGGAGAAGGTCTATACCGAGCTCGTAGAATTCGCCGATGAGGTCCGCCGCAACGGTAACCACGAGGCCCGCCTGGCCATTCGCCGCAACCTGTCCAAGCTAGCCTCCGATCTGCAGTGGGATGAGGACATGCGCGGGCGCATCGAGGGCATCAAGCAAGAGATGCTCGCCTCTGAGCAAGCGCAGCAGGCACCCGCGGCCATGTGGCGCACGGTCTCCACCACGCTCATTGACCAGCTCAATGACTCGGAGTCTTTCCTGCGCCAAAAGATTACGGCCAAGGTCAAGGAGCTGGCGCACCGCCTACTCGAGGACTCCGAATTTTTAGCCCAGGCAAATGCGCTCGTAGACAAAGCCGCGCGCTACGCGGTGGAGAAATTTGCCCCGGAAATCATTGCGATTATCCCCGAGACCATCAAGCGCTGGGATGCGGAGGAAGCCTCCCAAAATATCGAGCTCATGGTGGGCAAGGACCTGCAATTTATTCGTTTGAACGGCACCGTCGTCGGTTCCCTGGCAGGATTGGTGATATTCGCGGTCAATCACCTTATCTTTGGCGCTTAGAAAAAAGGAGTAATGAACAATGAACGATAATAAGAAGATTTTTGATTCCCTGAAGGATGCTGGCAGCGCTGCCTTTGACGTAGCCAAGGACTTCGGCGGTCGCCTGCAGGAGGAGCGCGCCCAGCACGCTCATGGCGCCGAGGCCAAAAGCCCCTATGGCGCCTCCGGCAAGGAGGGCTTGGTGGATAAGGCCACTGCCACCGCGAAGGAGCTCGGTGCCACTGTGAAGAAGGCCGCCGATGGCACCCGTGAGTCCGCTGCTTTCGACGCCGCTAAGGGCAAGTTCTCCACCGCCTATAACGAGACCCGCGAGGGTGTCATGGATGCCTATAATTCCGCTCAGGCCCGCCGCGCGGAAAAGAAGAATGCGACGCGCCCTGGCCAGGATTCGGCTCCTTCGCAGGGCGATAATATTATCGATGGCGAAGTAATCGACACCGACGACCCACAGAATTAACCTGCATGTATTTACTTTTGGAAATTGCGTACTCCTTGGATGCCTATCTTTTGCGCATCCTCGCCCTGACCGCCATCATCGGCGCGATCCTCGCCGCCACCACGCGCGAGGATGCCTTCCGAGCCGGCGACCGTCAAGGTAAGTGGGTATGGGTAGGCCTGCTGGCCGGCTCCGCGGTGGCGATGGCCACCGGCTTGGCTTTTCTGTCTTGGATCGGCGCGGTCATTACCGGCGTGTACTGGTTTGATGTGTGCCCGCAGCTCAAGGCCATTATCAACGGCGACTACAGCTACTAATGCTTAATTTGCTTGACGCCCCGGCCGCGACGGTCAAGGAGCGCGCCGTCGATAACACCGTCCTTGTCTCCCCGCACCATGTTTCCCTCGCCGCGGGCGCGGGCGCGGCCGATATCATTTCCGTCGCGGGGTACCCCACCGGCCGCCACCACACTCTTATCAAGGCCTCCGAGGCGCGCCTGGCCATCCAATCGGGCGCCAGCGAGGTATGGGTCAGCCTCGATGAGACCTTAACGGATGCCAATGCTGTGCTCTCCGAGCTCATTGCCATCCGCGAGGCCTGCCCGGATCCGGCCCGCTTGGGCCTCATCGTGCCAGACGCCCCGCTTGCCGACGCCACCCTTAAAGCCGCCCATCAAGCCGGCTATCAGCGTCTCATTGTGCGCAGCCGCAAGACCGCGGATTACGCGGCATCCGCGGCTGGTGAAGAAGGCAAGAAAAAAGGACCGGAGTTGGCCGCTGCCACACTTCCGGTCCTCGAGTTTCCCGCTCCCGCGGTTTAGGCGGCTTTCTCCTGCGCGTCCTGCTGCGGCGCGCCATTGCCCGTGGCGCCGCCCTGGCCCGCGGAGTCACCGCCGCCGGCGAACTTATCCATGTCCTTCATCGGAACATCGGTGCCGGTGATGGTGAGCTTGAGCTCGCCATCGAGCACCTCTACGGAATCGACGTTCATGTCAGAACCCACGAACTGATCCGACATGCCATTTTGCAGGGCGGAGGAGATAGCTTCGGTGGCCTGATCCGGCAGCTCGAGGCCGAAGATGGAGGCCTCGGTGGCGCGGATATCGAGCTTTCCATCGTGGGCGGTGGGCTCTAGCGAGAGGTTGGCAAGGCCGCCGGCAAACTTCACGTCCAGCACGTGGTCTTGCTCATTGGCGTTAATCTCCGTGACCACCATATTGCCCACCTTCTCGCTGCCGGCCTGCTCGGAAATGCCTTTCTGGAAGGAAGCCAGCAGGTAGTCATCCGGCACGGTGGTGGAAGCGCGCAGCTTGCCGGCCACCGGATTCTCTTGGTCGGTGCTCATATCTTCTACGTGGATCTCGGAGGCAGGTTGGCCCTTGATATCAGTGCCATCGATTTGCAGGGTGGACGGCGTGGTCATATCCATTTGGGAAATGGAGCCCTTAAATAGCCCTACGAGCAGCGGGCTGCCGCCAAAGCTGACGGAGGGATCTTCTTTGACCTGGATACCTTCTTCTTCGGCAGCCTGGTTAAATTGCGAGGTCATCTGGTGACCAATGAACCAGCGCAGGCCGAATTCGGCCAAGAGGATGAGCACGAGTAGTGCCACGAGGATGCCAATGATGATTTTCCAGGCGAGTGAACCTGCCGATTTCTTCGAAGCCATGCGTACCAGTGTGGCGCATGAGACGGCGCGGGGCAAAGTTTGCGGGAGTTCTCGGGCACATTGCTAGGCACTTCACAGCTGCCCCAGCTGTCATCACCGCGCGGCGCGTTTAGTCCCGTGGCGCGACGGACTCCCAGTCCACGGTCAGCACATTATCGCGCAGGCGCCGGCGGATGGGGTGGATAGTAAAGGGGGCGTCGGCAAGCGCGGCTCGTGCCATGCGCCAGCGCACGCGCGGGCCGTAGGGCGCCCACCCCGCCGCGTGGTCCCAGGCCTCGTCGGCGGCTTTGAGCAGCTCGTGGATGGGCTCGCCGGGAACGTTGCGGTGAATGAGGATTTTGGGCAGGCGCTCGGCGATGTCTGAGGGCCGCGCCACATCGAACGGGTCCCACGCCAGGGTGAGAGTCCGCGGGCCGTGGGCATCCAGCAGCAACCAGGCCGCGCGCCGGCCCAGCTCATCGCAGGTGCCCTCCACAAAGAAGCCGCCGGGGGCAAGCCGAGAACACACCGTCTGCCAGGACTCTTGGACCTGGTCCACGTCGTATTGGCGTAGCACATTGAATGCGCGCACCAGCTGTGGCCGGTAGCCGGCCAGTTCAAAGCCGCCCAGCTCGAAGCGCACGCCGTCGCGCGGTGGCAGGACCCGGTCCGGGTGGATTTCGAGCCCCCGGACGTCTACCTGCGGATTCGCCCGGCGCAGCCACCCTGCCCATTCCACGGTGGTGGCGTGCGAAGCCCCGTAGCCTACGTCGAGCGCGAGCGGCTTTTCCACGTGCCGCAGCAGCGTGGAAATCTCCGGGTGCGCGAGCATCCATCTATCGCAGCGGCGCAGGCGATTGTGATTGGTGGTGCCGCGGGTAATAACGCCAAAAGGCCGACCCGCAGCTGCGCTAGCGCGCAGATTATGTGCGTGGTCGGCCATAGATTTCGGTGCTGTAGAACTTAGGCGTTCTCAGAAATCCACTGCTCGGTGAGCTTTCCTTCGTTATCGAAGAGCTCAGCCAGGGACTCGCCCACCTTCGGCTCGATGGCGGCGCCCATCATCGGGATATTGACGGAAATCTCGTTGACGTAGGACAGCTTGGTCATCTCGCCCTCGCCAGCCAGGGAGATATCGCCCTTGAAGTCCACCGGGGTGCCCTTGACATCTGCGGTGTAGTTAACGTCAGCGGCTTCACCGTTGAGCTCGCCTACGGTGACCACGCGCTTGACCTTGAGGTCCTGGGAGACCATGGCGCGCACTGCTTCTGGCAGCAGGGTGGTCGGCAGAACCTCGAAAAGGGTGGCTACGTTATCGCTGAAGTCGTGCACCTGGCCCGCCTCGGGGGAGAGGTTGGCCACGATGTACTCCCAGTATTCCTTGGTGAGCAGCGCCTTGTGAACCTTTTCGATGGGCTGATTGATGGTTACGGTGTTTTCACTACGGGTTGACATGCCTAACAGACTACCTTGGTAGGCGTGCTTGATAAATCTTTGACGCAACAGCTCACAGCGATCGAAGGGGTAGAACTGGACCCCACCGCCACCTTTGCGGATCTGACTACGCTGCGTGTGGGTGGAAAACCGCAGGCCGCACTGCGCTGCTCGCAGCCGGATGCCGCCGTTGCCGTGGTGCGTGCCCTTGATCACGCCGAAATGAATTTCATCGTCGTTGGCGGCGGCTCCAACCTCTTGGTGGCCGATGGCTCCGTGGATGTCGTCGCCGTCATCCTCGACTTTGATGAGGTGTCCATGGACCCCGAATCCGGTCTGGTGCACGCGCAGGCGGGTGCCAACTGGGATGATGTGGTGGCTCGCTCCGTTCAGCTTGGCCTGGGTGGCATCGAGTGCCTGTCCGGCATCCCCGGCACGGTGGGCGCGGTTCCGGTGCAAAACGTGGGTGCTTATGGCGCGGAAATCTCCGAGGTGCTTACCCGCGTGCGCCTTTATAATCGCCGCACCGATACCGATGAGTGGGTCCCTGCCTCCGATCTGGAGCTGGCCTATCGCTATTCCAACCTGAAATTCACCGGCCGCGCCGTCGTGCTCGAGGTAGAACTCCAACTCAACAACGATGGCCTATCCCGCCCGTTGCGCTTTGGCCAACTTACTCAGAACCCGGGCGAGCGCCGCCCCGTGGCCGAGGTCCGCGAGGAGGTCTTAAAGCTGCGCCGCGGCAAGGGCATGGTGCTCGACCCCACCGATCATGACACCTGGTCTGCCGGCTCCTTCTTCACCAACCCGGTGGTGGACTCCGCTCTTGCTGACGCCGTGCAGGCCAAGGTTCGTGCCTCGCTTGGCGACGCCACCGCAGACTCCATGCCTCGCCACCCCTCCTCCGAGGCCGACCGGGAAAAGCTTTCCGCGGCCTGGCTCATCGATCGCGCCGGGTTTGCCAAGGGCTACCCAGGCTCTGGCCGGGCTACGCTTTCGACAAAGCACACGCTGGCGCTTACCAACCGCGGCGAGGCTACGGCCGCCGATATCGTGGACCTTGCCCGCACCATCCGCGATGGCGTCCGCGATGCTTTCGGCGTGGAGCTCGTGCCCGAACCCGTCTGGATTGGCCTCGCCCTCGACGAGTAGCGCGAGGTTGCCCCTTCACACCGGGGCCTAAAACCTATAAAGCGGCCACGATAGCACCCTAAACCACACGGTCTTCGGGTCTATCGTGGCCGCTTTGCGGGCGTGGCGCCTGTCGCGTTTGTCGCGCCGCGAAGGTTTCTGGATTAGACCGCCATGACCTGAAGCCACTCATCCTTAGCACCCAAGAATGCGCGGGCCGCCTCCTGCGCACCCTCCAGGCTGTGGTGCGCACCCCAACCGCACTGCTCTTCGTTGGCCGCGGGTACCTCGGTGGCGTTAAGAATATCGTTGAGCGCGCCTTCTACCGCGCGCAGCAGCTCGTCTTGTTCCATGCCATTAGTGATGGCGTAGAAGCCGGTACGGCAGCCCATTGGGGCAAAACCGATGAGCTTATCGGTGTAATTGCGCATGAAGTTGGCCATCATGTGCTCCACCGAATGCAGCGCCTTGGTATCAAGGTGATCCTGATTAGGCTGGCAGAAGCGCAAGTCGTACTTAATGATTTCGACGCCGCCACCCAAATCCGTGTGGTCGGCCACGCGAATATACGGTGCGCTGACGAGGCGGTGGTCGAGTTCGAAGGACTTCACGTTGAGCTTCTTATCATTCTGTTCAGTCATGCTTCTCCAGTGTAATCACAGCTGAGTGTCACTTCCTGAAATAGATTCTTTACCGCATACGCTGGGATAATATGAGCACACTGGACGATTCCGCCGAGGTTCCTGGCGCCGCGAACATGGCGGCCGACGATCTGTCTGCTGGCGACCCGTCCGCCACTGCACGGCCGAGCGCTTCAGCCACTCCGGTAAGAGAATCCGTCTATGAGGGCGCGGATAAAATCGTGCCGAGTACCGCGCCCACCGTGGTCAAGATCGAAGGCCACACCGAAAATGTGGACCCGCTGGCCCGCGGTAACCGCTTGCGCAAGGAAAGCTGGGGGCTGGTGCTCCGCCGCGTGTGGGCGGACTTCTTCCACGATGCCTTGATGGATCGCGCCGCCACGATGACGTATTTCACGCTCATGGCCTTTGCTCCTACGGTGCTCGCGGCCTATTCGATAGCCACGCTCATCTTTTCCTCTCGGCGCGCCGAGGTACATGAATTAACCTCGCAGTTCATTGCGGATTACGTGCCGAGTTCGATGACGGAGCAGGCCGAGCACCTCGTGGGCTCCATCATTGGCTCCACAGCCCAAGGCACCTTCGCGCTGGTGGTATCCGTGCTGGTTTCTCTTTTTGCCGCCTCGGCCTATGTGCGTGCCTTCTCGCGCACCGCCAATACCGTTTACGGGCGGGTAGAGGGCCGCGGAATAATCCGCACCTGGGCACTCATGTGGGGGCTTACTATCGTCCTGGTCATCGGCGCGGTGATCGTGCTTTTTGCTAACCTGCTGCGCGATACCATTGTCAGCGGTGTGGTCGAACCGTTAGCCGGCAAGCTAGAGATGCAAGGCACCGCGGACTTTTTGGGCGGCATCTTTATGCCGGTGTGGAATTGGCTGCGCTTCCCGCTCACCGTGGTGGTCGTGCTGACGTTGATTGCCATCCTGTACCACTTTTCCCCGAATGTGCGGCCGGCGCGCTTCCGCTGGATAACTCTCGGTTCTGTGGTGGCGCTTAGCACCAATGTCGTGGTGTGGGGAGCCTTCGCGCTGTATACCCAGCGCTTTGCTGGGGCCAGCGTCTACGGAGCCTTCAGCCTCATCATGGCCGTATTCATGGCCGTGTGGCTATCTAATACGATGCTCATTTTGGGCATCAAAATCGATGCGGAGGTCTTGCGCGCCAAAGAATTGCAACTGGGTCTGCACGCCGCGCGGCATATTCAGGCCCCGCCGCGTTCCGATGCCGCCGCCAAATCCCAAGCCCGTGCCCAACATGACCTGGAAGAGCGGTCCGAGCGCATCTACAAACAAGCGGTGCGCAAAGCAGAAAACGACGCAGACTAGTCGCGGTGAAGGCGGGCAAGGAGATCGCGCCGGACATCACGGCGGCGCAGCTTACCTAGCTGATCTTCGGCGAGCTTATCCATGGCAAAGAATCTTTGCGGCACCTTATAGCGCGCCAGCAGCCCGCGGCAGTGCTCGCGCAAGGCAGCTTCGTCGACCCGGGCGCCGGGGGCTAGGACCACGCAGGCAGCGACGTCCTCAGAACCATCGGAGCGGGGAGTGCCTACGACGGCGGCTTGGGCGATATCGGGGTGGGAGGTTAAGGCCTCCTCAACCTCGCCGGGATAAACATTGAATCCGCCGGTAATGATGATTTCTTTAATGCGGCCCACCAACCGGATATGGCCATCGGGTTCGCGCACGCCCATGTCTCCTGTGCGGAACCAACCTTCATGGAAGGCGGCTGAGGTAGCGGGGGCGTCGGCAAGGTAGCCGCTAAAAACCTGCGGGCCGCGGGCGAGGATCTCGCCGGCCACGCCATCCGGTTGGGTGCGGCTGAGAGCGGCAGGATCGCCGATGCGCAGCTGCGTATCCGGCAGCGGCAGGCCGATGGTGCCGGCGCGCCGGGTGTCATCAAGGGGATTGATGGTCAGCACGGGAGAGGTTTCCGTCAGCCCATAACCTTCCACCAACATGCCACCGGTGCGTGCCTCCCAGGGGTCGATGATGCGCGAAGGCAACGAGGCCGCGCCCGAGATGGAATAGCGCACCCCGCCGAGATCCGAGGGAGACTCGGAATCAGCGGCAGTGGCAGCGTAGTTCATGGCGCGTTCGTAGATGGTCGGCACGCCCGGCATCCAGGTGGGGCGGCGGGTGGCAAGCGCTTCCGTCACTGCGTCGGTGTGTGGGGCGGCAAGCAGGATAATCTCGGCCGCGCAGCGCACCGCGAGCAGGACGTTCATCGTCAGGCCATAGGAATGGAACATGGGCAAAGCGGCCAAGAAGCGCTCATGGCCGGGGCGCAGCGGGGCCTGGGTTTCTAGCTGCAGGCAGTTGGCAGCGAGGTTGCCATGGGTTAAGACCACGCCCTTGGGGCGGGCAGTGGTGCCGGAGGTGTAGAGGATAAGGGCGGCGTCGGCAAGCGTGGCTGGGTACGGCTCCACCGGGGCACCGGAAAGGGGAAGGGGCTTGCTAAGGGAGACGGAGATAGTGGTCTCCACCTGCGCGGATACGGTGGGGGCAATGTCCTCCCAGGCAATGGCCACGTGGGCGCCATGATGGGCGAGCAGCGGGGTGAGCTCGTGCGCGGTATAGCGCGGGTTATGCTCCACCACCACCGCGCCCAGGCGCAGGATGGCGAAGAATGCCACCACGTGTTGCGGGCAATTAGGGAGCAGGAGCGCCACCCGGTCGCCGGGGCGCACGCCCATCTCGCGCAAGGCGCCGGCCGCGGCCGCCACCTGGGCATCGAGCTCGCTATAGGTTAGCGTGTGGCCGGCGAAGTAGGTGGCCGGGCGCTGTGGAAACTGTGCGACGGCCACCGTGAGGAAATCCGTCAAGGTAGCGCCATAGTGAATTTCTGCCATAGCCGATAAGTTTAGGCCTTTGCCTCCAACAGCTCGAGTAGGTCCTTGCGCACCTGGTGGCGGCGAATCTTGCCCAGATTATCGCGCGCCAAATCCTCAAAGTGATAGAACGTGCGTGGGACCTTGTAGCGGGTAAGGCGCTCGCGGCAAAATTCCTTCAATCCCTCGGGATCGAGCACGGCGCCATCGCGCAGGGTGACGCAACCGACGACGTCCTCGGAGCCATCCTGGCGGGGGCGACCCACGGCGGCGACGTCCACCACATCGGGGTGCTGCGCGATGGCCTCTTCCACCTCGGCGGGATACACGTTGAAGCCGCCGGTGATAATGATTTCTTTGATGCGGCTGACCAGCTTGATATAGCCATCCGGTTCCATCAGTGCCATATCGCCGGTGCGGAACCAGCCGTTATGGAAGGACTCCTCTGTTGCTTCTTGGTTGCCAAAATAGCCCTGGAAAATTTGCGGACCGCGCGCGAGCATCTCGCCCGGTTCGCCGTCAGGCTGGGTTTCATCCAGATTCTTCGGGTTGGCAATGCGTACCTCGGCATCTGGGAATGGGAGCCCCACATAGCCAGGGCGATTCTTTCCGTTCATGGGGTTGCCAATTAACACGGGGGAGCACTCGGTCATACCAAAGCCTTCTACGAGTCGTCCGCCGGTCATGGACTCCCACCGTTCCACGATTTCTACGGGCAGTGTAGCGGCACCGGAAAAAGCGTTGCGGATGCCGCTTAAGTCGACGTCCTTGTCTTCGGCTGCGTCCATGATCTTCTGATAGAGGGTGGGAACGCCCGGTAGCCACGTAGGCGTGTGCTTTTTTACGATGTCCAGGATGAGCGGCATTTGTGGGGAAGGAAGCAAGATAAGCTCGGCGCCCATGTACACGCTAAAAATGCACAGTGTGGTCATGCCGTAGGCGTGAAACATCGGTAATGCGGCGAGGAAGCGCTCTTTGTGCTTCCCCATTTCTGGAACCCAAGCTTGGCCTTGGATGCAATTAGCAATGAGATTGCCGTGCGAGAGCATTCCGCCTTTGGGTTTTCCGGTGGTGCCGGAGGTGTAAAGGATGAGCGCGACGTCATCCTGGCTGATGCGTGGCATTTCTAGGGCGTTGCCGTCGCCGCCAATAGCTGAGCCGATCAGGGTAGACCACGCTACTGTGTTTGGTGCATGCTCGGTGAGCTGCTCTCGTTTAGCAGCCAGCGGTGGGATAGGCAGGCGGAGCGCGAGGCGCTTGAGTGGTGGCATGGCATCGACCATGTTGACGGATACGATGGTTTCTAGCGGGGTGGTCGAGCGCAGCTTTTCCAGCGTGGAGGCGGTTTTATCCCAAGAGATTGCTACGCGGGCACCATGATCTCGGAAAAGGCCTTCCAATTCGTGGGCGGTATAAAGCGGGTTGTGCTCGACCACGGTGGCACCAAGTAGCTGTACCGCATAGAAGGCCGCGACGTGTTGGGGGCAGTTGGGCAGGACGATGGCCACCTTGTCGCCTGGGCGAATACCAAAAGCCTTGAGCCCGGCCGCGGCGGCGCGCACTTGGGCGTCGAGCTCCGCGTAGGTCTGCGTGCGGCCGAAGAAATAGGTGGCGGGTTTATTGGCGTTGACCCGCAGGTTATCGCGGTAGTAGTCGACGATGGTTTTATTACCGTAGTCCAGCGTGTGTGGGGTCCATTCGCTGTAGTGATCGAGCCAAGCTCGGGAGGTAGAAGCGGACACGCAGAAACCTTTCGTTTGGGTAAATAATTAGTTTTAAAAAATCAGTATAGAGAAAACGTGAAGAAGCCCTCTAGTTTTCTTCCAATGTCAGTAAAAAACGTTTGGCAGCTAGCCCACCCGCGTAGCCGCCGAGCCCGCCATCGCTGCGCAGCACACGATGGCACGGCCGCACGATAAGCAGGGGATTGGCGCCGCACGCACTGCCTACGGCCCGCGTCGCGCCGGGCCGGACGAGCTTCTTGGCGACGTCGCGGTAGGTGATGGTCTCCCCATAGCCAATCTCCGCCAGCTGCGCGTGCACCGCGGCGCGAAATGCCGTCGTCTCAGGCGGGTCTAGGGGCAGTTCAAAGGCGCGGCGCCGGCCGGCGAAATATTCCGCGAGCTGCGCCTGCGTTGCATCGAGAACGGCTGCGCTGTGCTTTTCGACGTCCCTTTCATCCCTACTGCCCACCGCTTCCGGCAGGGCACCGGTTGCGGTGAATTCCACGCGGGAAAGCCCCCGCGGGCTCGCCTGCAGGCGCAGGGGTCCGAGGGGGCTATCGATGAGGCGGAACATGCTAGTTCTTTTCGGCCTCGAGGCGGCGGATAAGGTCTGCCTGGACCTCGCGGCGGCGGATCTTGCCCATCTGATCCTTAGCCAGCTCTTCAAAGTGGTAGAAGGTGCGCGGGACCTTGTAGCGGGTCAGGCGCTCGCGACAGTAGTCCTTGAGGCCCTCCGGGTCGAGAGCGGCGCCATCGGCCAAGTCGAGGCAGGCCACGACGTCCTCGGAGCCGTCCTCGCGCGGGCGGCCGACCACGGCGACGTCATCAATGCTTGGGTGCTCGCGCAGGATTTCTTCCACCTCACCGGGGTAGACGTTGAAGCCGCCGGTGATGATGATTTCCTTGATGCGGCTGACCAGGCGGATGAAACCGTCTTCTTCCATGACGCCCATGTCGCCGGTGCGGAACCACTCGCCGTGGAAGGCGGCCTCGGTGGCTTCCTCATTGTTGAGGTAGCCCTTGAAGACCTGCGGACCGCGGGCCAGCACCTCGCCTTCGACGCCGTCCGGCTGGGTCTCGTCCAGGTTATCCGGGTTGGCAATGCGCACCTGGGTATCCGGGAACGGAAAGCCCACGTAGCCTGGGCGGCGGTCGGTGGTCATGGGGTTGCCCCCAATAATCGGCGAGCACTCGGTGAGGCCATAGCCCTCCACCAGGAGGCCGCCGGTGTAGTTCTCCCACTTCTTGACCGTGTCCGAAGGCAAGGTAGAAGCGCCGGAGAAGGCTGCGCGCACGCCCTTGATAGGAATCTGCTGCTCGTCGGCGGCTTTGACGATTCGCTCGTAGAGCGTCGGTACACCCGGCACCCAGGTCGGGGTGTGCTTTTTCATCAGCTGCATGATGAGCGACATATCCGGCTTAGGCAGGATAACCAGCTCGCCGCCGATAAACTGCGCCAGGGTCACGTTCATGGTCAGGCCATAAGCATGGAAGAAGGGGAGGGCGGCGAGCATGCGCTCGGGCTTATCGCCCAAGCCCGGTACCCACGCCTTGCCCTGCAAGAGGTTGGAAAACAGGTTTCCATGGGAGAGCATGGCCCCCTTCGGGGCGCCGGTGGTACCAGAGGTGTACATGATGAGTGCGATGGTGTCCTTGTCCACGTCTTCCGGCGTGGTGATATCGCTGCCGTCGCCACCGATTGCGTTGCCCACCAAAGTTTCCCACGGAACAGTATTTGGCGCCGGGGAAGATAGCTGCTCGCGCTTGGACTTGAGCGGCGGAATAGGCAGGCGCAAAGCGGCGCGCTGCAGGGTGGGCATGGCGTTGATCATGTTGATGGACACGACCGTTTCCAGGTTGGTGGTCGCGCGCAGCTTCTCCAGGGTGGGCGCGGCCTTGTCCCAGGCGATGGCGATGCGCGCGCCGTGGTCCTGGAACATCCCTTCCAGCTCGTGGGCGGTATACAGCGGGTTGTGCAGTACCACCTGGGCGCCCAGCTTCAAGATGGCATAAAACACCGCGATGAACTGCGGCGAGTTGGGCGCCACGATGGCTACGCGGTCACCGGGGCGTACACCGAAGGCCTTCAAGCCAGCGGCCGCAGCGCGAACCTGACGGTCCAGCTCCGCATACGTTTGGGTGCGGCCGAAGAAGTAGGTGGCCGATTTATCGGCGTTGACCTCAAGATTATTGTCGTAAACGTCCAGCAGCGTGGTCTCGCCATACTCGAGGTGGTGCGGTGTCCATTCCGGGTAATACTGGAGCCAAGCCTGTGATTCGTATGCGGACAAAACTTTACCTTTCGGTTGCGTAGGTTTCTGGCAGGGGCCAGTATAGCGCCGGTAGAATTGAGCGCCATGCGCATCGCCATGATCTCTATGCATACATCCCCTATCGAGCAGCCTGGCTCAGGGGATGCGGGCGGAATGAACGTCTACGTCCTCAATAGTGCGCGCCAACTGGCTCGCCGGGGAATCGAGGTGGACGTCTACACCCGCGCCACGCGGCCTAGCCAGGGCGAAATCATTGAGGTTGAACCCCACCTGCGCGTCATTAATATCGTCGCCGGGCCGTACGAGGGCCTGGATAAAGAGGATCTGCCTACCCAGCTGGCCGCCTTCGCCGGCGGCATGGTGCAATTTGCCAAATGGCAGGGCAAGAAATATGACCTCATCCACTCCCATTATTGGCTCTCCGGCCAGGTGGGCTGGCTGCTGCGGGATCTCTGGGGCATCCCGCTCATCCACACGGCCCATACCCTCGCCGCGGTGAAAAACGCCTCGCGGACGGCGGATGACACCTTGGAGTCCGAGGCCCGCCGCATCTGCGAACAGCAATTGGTGGATAACGCGGACTTGCTGGTGGTCAATACCGAGCAAGAAGCCCGCGACTTGGCCGAACATTATGATGCCGAGAGAGCCAATATTCGCGTGGTCTCGCCCGGCGCCGACGTAGAGCTTTTTACCCCTGGCACGGACCGCAATACCGAGCGCTCCCGCCGCGAGTTGGGCATTCCGCTGCACACCAAGGTGGTGGCCTTTGTCGGCCGCTTACAAAAATTCAAAGGCCCGGAGGTGCTCATCCGCGCCACGGCCGAGCTCTTCCGCCGCGAGCCGGCCCGCAACCTGCGGGTGGTTATCTGCGGTGGCCCGTCGGGGGCCAATACAGCGCCGGAGGCATATAGGGAGTTGGCGCGTGAGTTGGGCGTCGATAAGCGGGTGCGCTTTTTGGGTGCCCGCCCGCCGGAGGAACTGGTGGGGGTCTACCGCGCGGCTGATATTGTGGCGGTGCCCAGCTATAACGAGTCCTTCGGCCTGGTGTCGCTGGAGGCCCAAGCCTCTGGCACGCCGGTGGTTGCTGCCGCCGTCGGCGGGCTGCCCATTGCCGTGGCCGACGGGGAGACTGGCTTGCTGGTGCACTCGCACGATCCGGAGGATTGGGCTGATGCTTTGGCCCGCCTGCTTGACGACGACCCCATGCGCATCGCCATGGGCGAAGCCGCCGTCGCCCACGCCGCGCGTTTTAGCTGGGCCAGCTCCGCCGCCGCGCTTGCAGAAATCTATGACGAGGCCAGCCATATCGAGGTTCCAGACTGCCATCAACGGCGGGCAAGTGGTGATTAAACCTCCTACGCCGGGAGCCATTTCGTGGCATGCTGGAAACATGACTAACGGAAAGCTAATTCTCCTTCGCCATGGCCAATCCAAGTGGAATGAGTCCAACCAGTTCACTGGCTGGGTCGATGTAGATCTGACCGAAAAGGGTGAGGCGGAAGCCAAGCGCGGCGGCGAGCTGCTCGCGCAGGAAGGCATTCTGCCGGACGTCCTTTATACCTCTCTTCTGCGCCGCGCTATCCGCACCGCAAATATCGCGCTCAATGCCGCCGATCGTCACTGGATCCCAGTAGTGCGCGATTGGCGTCTCAACGAGCGCCACTACGGCGCCCTGCAAGGCCTGAATAAGGCTGAGACCAAGGAAGAGTACGGCGAGGAAAAGTTCATGGCATGGCGCCGCTCCTATGACACGCGCCCGCCAGAGCTGGCCGATGACTCCGAATACTCGCAGGCCAATGACCCGCGCTACGCAGACCTAGATAAGGTCCCGCAGACCGAGTGCCTCAAGGATGTTGTCGCCCGCTTTGTGCCGTACTTTGAAGAGGAAATCCTCCCGCGCGCCAAGAAGGGCGAGACCGTGCTCATCGCCGCTCACGGTAACTCCCTGCGCGCACTGGTCAAGCACCTGGACAATATTTCTGATGATGATATTGCCGGATTGAATATCCCCACCGGCATCCCGCTGGTTTATGAGATTACCGAGGACGGCTCGGTAGCAAACCCAGGCGGTACCTATCTGGATCCGGAAGCTGCTGCTGCCGGTGCCGCCGCCGTTGCTGCGCAGGGCGGTAAGTAAGTAACCGCGCTAAAGTCCCCGGGGAGTATTCCCTGGGGACTTTGTGATGGATAGGCTAGACACGTGGAATTGATTCTTTCCTTTGCCGCCGGAGTGGTGGCCTGCGGGTTGGCGCTGCCGGCGATGTCTTGGGCGCGCGGGCGCATTGCGCGCTACCGGCAGGCTACCGATGTCGGGGCCAATCAGGTTACGACGGTTAGCCAGGTGCTGCACTTGGCCGTGCAAGGCTCGCCGACGGCGCTGACGGTGCTGGACCGCAGCCAGGAAATCGTCATGTCTAACCCGGCCGCGCATGAGATGTCCTTGGTGCATGACCGCGCCGTTAACCCGGAGGTATGGGAGACCGCGCAGGAAGTCTTCGAAGACAAGGAGACCCGCACCGTCGACATAGCTATTCCCAAGCGGCGCACGGGACACCGCGTCACGCAGGTCAGGGCGGTGATTAAGCCACTGACTCTTAATGACGGCCGCTTTGTCATCGTCTACGGCACCGATGAAAGCGAAAATGTCCGCATGGAGTCCGCCCGCCGTGACTTCGTGGCGAACGTCTCCCACGAGCTCAAGACACCCGTCGGCGGCATTGCCTTGCTGGCAGAGGCCCTGCTACAAGATCCCGGTGACCAAGAGACCGTGGAGTACTTTGGCAATAAGGTCTATAAGGAAGCCAACCGCATGGCCGATATGGTCAGCGAACTTATCTCCCTGTCCAAGCTGCAGGGCGCCGAGGCCCTGCCGGAGATGGAACCGCTGGCCGTAGATGATCTCATCGATGAAGCCCTCTCGCGCAACCACCTTGCTGCCGAGGCCCGTTCCATCGAGCTCAACCGCGGCGCCTCTGTCGGCGTGCAGGTTAAAGGCGATCGATCCCTGCTGGTAACAGCACTATCCAACCTGGTCTCCAATGCGATTAACTACTCGCCGGAGAAAATGCCGGTGTCTGTCTCCCAAAAGGTGGTGGATGGTGGGGTCGTACTCATCCGCGTCACGGACCGTGGCATTGGCATCGCACCGGATGACCAGAAACGTGTTTTTGAACGCTTCTTCCGTGTAGACCAAGCCCGGTCGCGGCAGACCGGAGGCACTGGCCTAGGATTAGCAATTGTTAAACACGTGGTGGCCAACCATGGTGGCAATATCAAACTATGGTCCCGGCCGGGTACGGGTTCTACATTCACCATTGAATTGCCCATCTACAGGGAAGAAAAGCCAGCGCAGGAAGCTGGCATGAAGGATAATGAGAAAAGGGATGCCGTCGACGCGGCGGCGCCTGGGCTCCCGCGTGCAGTGGCACGCGTTGCAGCACGTCGAAAGGATAAAGCACAATGACCACCATGCTCATCGTTGAAGATGAAGAGTCGCTGGCAGATCCGCTGGCATTCCTCCTCCGCAAGGAAGGTTTTGAGCCCATCATCGCGCATGATGGCCCTACCGCGCTGGAAAAGTTTGCCGCAAACGACATCGATATCGTCCTTTTGGACCTCATGCTGCCCGGCATGTCCGGCACCGAGGTATGCAAACAGCTGCGCACTACTTCGTCCGTGCCCGTCATCATGGTCACCGCGCGCGACTCCGAGATTGATAAGGTCGTCGGCCTCGAGCTGGGCGCCGATGACTACGTCACCAAGCCTTATTCTTCCCGCGAGCTTATCGCCCGCATCCGTGCGGTACTGCGCCGCGGCCATGATTCTGGAGCCGGTGCCGAGGCCGAGGCCGAGGAAGAGGTTGCCGAGCAGATCCTCGAAGGCGGCCGCGTCAAGATGGACGTGGAGCGCCACACCGTTACCGTCGCAGATGAGCCGGTATCCATGCCTCTCAAGGAATTCGACCTCCTGGAGTACCTATTGCGCAACGCCGGCCGCGTGCTCACCCGCGGTCAGCTCATTGACCGCATTTGGGGCGCTGATTATGTCGGAGATACCAAGACGCTCGACGTCCACGTCAAGCGCCTCCGCTCCAAGATTGAGGAACAGCCCTCCCGCCCGAAGCACTTGGTTACTGTGCGCGGTCTGGGCTATAAATTCGAGCTCTAATCTTCCGCCTGCAGGCTCCCGGCCTTCACACTGGCCGGGTGCTGCGTGAGCTGGACGCCGTGTTCGGCCGCCGCCGCTCGGGCCTTGCAGTGCGCGGCCAGAATCTCATAAGACTCGCGGCCCATTAGTGCTACCAGCTCGTCCTCGTGCGACTGCCACATCGGCAGCGGGTTGGCGTGACAGGCGGAATCGGCCGAGCAATACCAATCAAAATCTTCGCCGCCATTGCCCCAACCGCGACGGTCATACTCGCCTATCTGGGTGCGTAGGATCTCCTGCCCATCCGGGCGTTCTTCATAATCCTCGTACCGGCGCAGCGGCAGCTGCCAGCACACCTCCGGCTTGACTACTGTGAGCTCTTCGCCAGCATCCACCGCCCACTGGTGCAGTGCGCAGCCCGTGCCCGTAGCCCAACCGGCGCGGTTGGCGAAAATGCACGCTCCATCCACAATCGGCGTCTTAAGGGCCGGCTCCGGTTCCCCGTCCTCGCCGTCGAGCTCGTCCCATTCCAGCCACGGCTCTAATTCATCCGTATCGTCTTGCGCGAGGAATTCATCTACCCCCGCTGGGCGCAGCTGCCAATATTCGGCGGGCATGCGCGCGACGGCGTCATAAAGCTGGTCGCGGTCTTCCTCATCGGCCATATAAGCTCCATGCACGCAGCAGCCCACTTCGGGCTGGCGCTTGTCGATGCCCCGGCATGCCGAAGTACCAAACTGGCAGCTGTAGTGCGATTCCACCCATGTCAGGTCGATGGAAAAGACGTGGTGTGGGTCGTTCGGATTGGTAAATTCAAACCACTCCCGCGGGAAATCGGGGGCCTCTTCGCGGCTTGCTCTTATCGACGCCGCCGCGGGCGAGCTCGCGGGAAAACCTAGATATACCGTGTCAGATTTTGGGCGATTCACACCTAACCACGGTAGACCTACTACGCTATTAGTGTGCGATTAGGTGTATTAGACGTCGGAAGCAATACTGTCCACCTTGTTGCGGTCGATGCCGCGACGGGCGGACGGCCGACTCCGATGAGTGATTGGAAGACCCCGCTCCGGCTGGTAGAACAGCTGGATAAGAAGGGCAACATCCATGAAAAGGGTGTAAAGAAGCTGGTCAGTGCCGTAGCTGAAGCTAGCGAGCTGGGTGAAAAGCTGGGCTGCGCTGAATTCATTGCCTTTGCTACCTCGGCGGTGCGCTCCGCGCCCAATTCTGAGGAAGTGCTCGATGAGGTGGAAAAGCATACTGGCGTGCGCCTGCAAATCCTCTCCGGCGTGGAAGAAGCCCAGCTGACCTTCCTCTCCGCGCGTCGCTGGTATGGCTGGTCCGCTGGCCGTATCACCAACCTGGATATCGGCGGCGGCTCGCTGGAGCTTTCCACCGGTACTGATGAGCACCCCGACCTTGCTTTCTCCCTCGACCTAGGTGCCGGCCGGTTGACCCATAATTGGTTCGATACCGACCCACCAGAGAAGAAGAAGGTAAGTGCGCTGCGCGATTTTATTGATGCGGAGCTTGAGGACGTTGCCGCACAGATGAAGGCGATGGGTCCCGCCGGCCTCGCCGTGGGCACCTCTAAAACCTTCCGTACGCTTGCACGACTTACCGGTTCTGCGCCCTCGTCTGCCGGCCCATACGTCAAGCGCACGCTGACTGCACCGGGTCTGCGTCAGTTGATTTCCTTCATCTCCCGCATGACTGCGGCAGACAGAGCGGACCTAGAAGGTGTAAGTTCTAACCGATCGCACCAAATCGTTGCCGGCGCTCTGGTGGCCGAGGCATCCATGCGAGCCTTGGAAATCGAGAAGCTGGAAATCTGCCCATGGGCGCTGCGTGAGGGCGTCATTTTGCGCCGGACCGACAAGGGATTGGAATAGGAAGAGATCATGGCTGACCAGAATAAGTTGACCGTGGCAGAGCTGCTGGCTCGCAATAACAAAGCCCGCGGCGAGAAGGAAAGCAAGAAAGACAACCGTTCTCGTCGCCACCGCCGCAGCCTGGATGAAGGCGGCATTTCCGTTGCCGAGCTGACCGGCAACCTCAAAAAGGTCAAGGCTTCTCCTGCTGAGGCCAAGCACACCTCCGTCTCTATCGACGAAGACGCCCCCGTCATCCGTTCCCCCAAGTCAGTCGAACAGGCCGGTGCCGATTCCGCGAAGAAGCCCGCCGCAAAGCCGGCGGCAAAGCGCGCGGCACAGCCCGCAGCTAAGGCGGCGCAGACTACCAAGCCCACCACAAAGACTGCAGCTGCTTCGTCCGCTACTCCGGCCGCTGCTGCTACCGGCGCGGCACCGGACGCGGCGAAGAAGAACCAGCCTTCAGCCGATGACACCGCGGTAATCCAGCGGGTGGATAAGGCGGGCGAGGCTAAACCTGCTGCGGCAAAGTCTGCTGCGGACACACCAGCGGCAAAGAAGCCAGCCGCAGACAAGGCCCGTGCTGAAAAGCAGGGCACTGCGAAGCCTGCTGCTGAAAAGCCTAAGGATGACAAGCGCGCGAAGGCGGCCGGAGCAGGAGCTGCGGCAGCGGGCGCTGGAGCGGCAGGTGCTGGAGCGGCCGCGGCGGCGGTGCCAGCGTCGAAGAAGGCGGGCGTCGCCAAGAGCGCAGAGGAAACCGGCAACCTACCCAAGGTCGAGGACAACGAGGATTGGGTGGAAGAAGAGCACGAGAAGCTCAACCCGGTATCCATCCTGCTGATGATCGTCGCGGGCATCCTGCTGGCGATTGTCATCTTCAAGGGCTTTGAGATTCTGTGGGATAACTTCCCACGCCTGGTTGTTGCCGTCCTGGCGTTGTGCGTCACCGCGATTATGGTCGGTGTGACCCACGCGCTGCGCACCGCACGCGATGGTTTCTCCATGTTCCTGGCCGGCTTTACCGGCCTCGTCCTTACCTTCGGCCCGCTGCTATTGGTTATGCTTTAAGCCCGCGCTTGGCGATGCCCCGGTTACCCCACACGGTAGCCGGGGTTCCGCATTTTTGGCATGGTGGAGACTATGACAAAAATTGCAATTTTAGGCGGCGGACAAATCGGTGAGGCTTTGACCTCGGGACTCGTGGCATCGGGCTTTGCAGGCTCGGATATCACGGTTACCAATCGCACCGAATCGCGCAGCCACGAACTCGAACAGACCTATGGCGTGAATACCACCAGCGATAATGCGGCCGCGGTAGACGGCGCGGACTATATCTTCGCGTGCGTGAAGCCCTACGCCATCCTGGAACTGCTCGAAGGCCTGTCGCCGGCGAAGGACGCCGTGGTCGTTTCCATGGCCGCAGGCCTAACGCTAGAGCAGCTGCAGGGTGCGGTGGGCGAAGGCCAGCCGGTGGTGCGCGTCATGCCCAATACCCCCATGTTGGTGCGCCGCGGCATGTGCACCTGCGCGCCCGGCGAACATGTGAGCGATGCCCAGATGGACGGCGTGCGCGAGCTGCTCGAAGCCGTTGGCGAGGTTGCGGTTATCCCAGAGAAGAATATCGACGCCGCCACCGCGCTGGCGGGCTCCTCCCCGGCATACTTTTTCCTCGTGGCAGAGGCGCTTGTCGACGCCGGCGTGCAGCTCGGCCTTCCCCGCGACGTCGCTGAGAAGCTTGCCGCCCAGGCTGCGGCCGGCTCCGGCGAGATGTTGGCCAGCTCTGGCCGCTCGGCCACCCAGCTGCGTGCCGGAGTGACCTCGCCGGGCGGCACCACCGCGGCCGCTGTTCGCGAGCTGGAGGAGTCCGGCCTGCGCGGAGCGTTCTACCGCGCGGCAGAGGCCTGCTCCGACAAGGCTAAGGAGCTTGGCTAAAGCTTCCGTGCGCGACCTTCCCGTGGTGGGGGTGTACCCGCCCGGGAGCGTTGGGGCGGGTGTTAAGCAGCGCTTTCGGGGTAAACCCTAATGAATGCTGTGAAGAAATTTGGCACTTGGGTCGCATTAGTCACATGTTTCACGATAGGCTAGGACAAGCACGTGCGTGAAGTCCTGTGGGAGGGGAAGCCTACAGCGCGCACCGAGCTGAAGGGTTAGATATATATGGCAAATGAAGATAAGGGAACCTTTCTGACGATCGCGGAGGTCGCCGAGATTATGCGCGTCTCCAAGATGACCGTCTACCGTTTGGTTCACGCAGGCGAAATGCCGGCTGTTCGCGTTGGACGCTCTTTCCGCGTCCACGAGTCCGCCGTCAACGAGTACTTGGAGGCATCCGTCTACGGAGCCTAGGCTCGCGCCGCACTAGACAGCGCCCACCTCTGCTGGCCATCGTGGTCAGCGGTGGTGGGCGCTGTTCTTTCTCCTGGGCCCTTTTTGGTCACGGGCTGGGAGCTGGGTAAGATGGTGTGCATTCGTGTCGGCTCGCTGATGTGGCCCGCGGTCCGTGTGGCCACGGCGGCAAGAGTGCACCTTCGCCGTTTTAGCGCTGACAAGTTTGACAGTACGTACTATTTGAAAGTGAGGACTCTATGGGTTCCGTCATTAAGAAGCGCCGCAAGCGCATGTCCAAGAAGAAGCACCGCAAGATGCTGCGCCGCACCCGCGTGCAGCGCCGTAAGCTGGGCAAGTAAACCCAGCCCGCTTCTTGCCCTCCGCCATTGTGCGGAGGGTTTTTGCATGCTTGCCGATGTCCCCCAGCGCCCGCTACCGCCCTCGCTACCGCCGGTAGTAGCGCCAGCCGCCATAGGAAAAGGCAGCGGTGGCCAGGGCCGGCAGGCCATAGGTGCGGATAGCGCGACGCACTGAGCGATAGTCGCGCACCAGCCAGCCGTGCTCGCTGGCGATGGTGCGCAGCTTACGGTCTGGGTTAATGGCCACGGCGGTACCGACCATGGACAGCATGGGCACGTCGTTGGCGGAATCCGAATACGCGGTGCAGCGCGAAAGGTCCAAGCCCTCGATGGTCGCGAGCGCGGCTACGGCGTGCTTTTTGCCGGGGCCGTGCAGGATATCGCCGACCAGCCGGCCGGTGAACTTGCCATCCTTGACCTCCGCGACGGTGCCGAGCGCTCCCGTAAACCCGAATCGCCGCGCGAGCACCTGCGCTAGCTGCACCGGGGTGGCCGTGACCAACCACACCTGCTGGCCGGCGGCTAAGTGCATTTCTGCTAACTGGGTAGTGCCAGGGTATGCGCGGCGCGCGAGCGAGGCGTCCACGATCTCCTCGCATAGATCGACCAGCTCGTCGACGCTGCGGCCTTTGACAAACTCCAGCGCCTGCGCACGGCCGGCGGCGACGTCTCGGGCATTTTCGCTGCCGGAGACGCGGAATTTAAGCTGCTTCCACGCAATCGGCAAGATTTCTGATAACCGGAAGTAGCGCTTGCGCGCCAACCCGAAGGCGAATTCCACGAGGGAGGAGCCTTGGATGAGGGTATTGTCGACGTCGAAAAACGCCGCCGCGCCCACATCTACCGGTACGTCCGGGTCCTGGGCGGTAATACGCTGCGCGCCCGCCGCGTCATAAGAGCCGGTTACCGAATCCACACCGGAGGCAAAATCCTCTAGCTCCAGCCCGAATTCTTCCAATGCCGCCGCGGCCGCGGCTTCGCCGGCGGTGCGCTGGGATTCCTCATCCAGCGGGGCGAGCGCCTGGTTTTCTAAAAAATTACGCAGATTGCCGCGCGAAGCGGTCCAGTTGGCCAAGAATTCGCGGGGAGTTTCAGGGAACCCTGGGGGAGTGGTAGCGGACACGAGTCAGACAAACAGCTTTCGCAAACGCGGGGTGGACTAACGTGTCCATAGTAATGGTTTCGACCGCCGCCGTCCCTGTGAGGAGAATATGTCTCAGCATTTCGTCGAGCTCATGGTGCGCACCACCTGCGGTTCTTGTGCGCGCGTGAGGGAGCAGATTACCCCCGTTGTCACGCAGGCAGGTGCGGAGCTTGCCGTGCGTAACGTGGATGAGGATGCGGAGCTGGCCATGGAGTTCGGTGATCGCGTACCCGTCGTGGTTATCGACGGCGAAGAGTTCGCCTGCTGGGAAGTAGACAACGCCGAGCTCGCGGCCGAACTAAGCAGATAATTCGGGATCCATGCCACCGGCGGGTAGTCTTTTGGAGGATTAAAATCAATCAAATGGTTGAGGAGTGTTGTGCATGAGCGTGCTCGTCGTGGGCATGTCCCACCAGTCGGCGCCAGTGGCGCTGCTGGAGAAGCTGAGCATGGATAGTGCGGTCCAGGATTCCGCCTGCGGGAAACTGGTGGCGGCCGACTCACTTTCAGAGGCGATGATCATCTCCACCTGCAACCGCATGGAGATCTACACCGTCACCAACTCCTTCCACGCCGGCGTGCAGGAAGTCGTGCGCGTGATCACCCAAGTATCGGGCGTGAGCGAGGAGGAGCTGCGCAGCTACCTCTACGTGCGCTATGCCGACGCCGCGGCCGAGCACCTGATGTCCGTGACCTCTGGGCTGGATTCCATGGTGGTAGGAGAGCAGCAGATCATCGGCCAGGTGCGCAGCGCCTACCAGGCCGCCTCCGAACAGGGCACGGCCGGACCGCGCATCCACGCGCTGGCGCAGTCGGCACTACGGGCGGGCAAGCGCGTGCACTCCGAGACCGACATCGATGAGGCAGGCTCCTCCATGGTGTCCTTCGCCTTCGACCAAGCCCTGCAGCGCCTAGACGCTGAGGACTTGGCCGGCAAGACCGCGTTGGTCCTCGGCGCGGGCGCTATGGCATCGCTCGCCGCCACCCACGCCGGCCGGCTGGGGGTCAAGGAGCTGGTGCTGGCCAACCGCACCCGTGAGCGCGCCGAGCGCCTGGCCAGCCACGCCGAGGAGGCGGGCGTTGCCGCCCGCGTCGTGGACTTTTCCCAACGTGCCGCCGCGCTTTCCGACGTCGACCTGGCCATCTCCGCCACCGGCGCCGATAACTTCACCATCGAGGCCACCGACATTCCCGCCGGCCGCGAGCTCATGCTCATCGATCTCTCCCTGCCGCGCGATATCGACGATGCCGCCGCTGCGGCCGAGGGCGTGGATCTGGTCAATATCGAGCGCCTGAGCAAGTCGCTCTCGGCCGCCGATACCGACGTCGCGGCCGGCACTAGCCCGCACGCGCAGGCCCGGCGCATCGTCGACGAAGAGCTGGCAGCCTATACCTCTGCGCAGCGCGTACGCGATGTCGTCCCGGCCGTGAGCGCCCTGCACCGCCGCGCGGCCGACCTCGTGGAATGCGAGGCCGCACGCCTGCAACATAAGCACCCCGAAATCTCGGGCAAGCAACTTGAGGACGTCCAGCGCGCCCTCAAGCGCGTGGCCGATAAGCTGCTGCATGAACCAACGGTGCGGGCGAAGAAACTGGCGGCGTCGGAAAGCAGTGTCAGCAGCGAGAATGCCCTGCAGGAACTTTTTGGCCTGCAACTGGAAGGCTCCGGAGTGTCCGTGGCCGTTAATGAATTGCCCACCATGACTAAGGAGGCCTAAATGTTTCAGATTGGTACCCGCGGTTCCAAGCTTGCCACCACCCAGGCGGGCCACGTCCGCGATTGGCTTATCGACGCCGGCTTTGACTCCCAGCTCCACATCGTCACCACCGCCGGCGACGTCAATATGGCACCGGTCGAGCGTATCGGCGTCGGCGTATTTACCCAAGCGCTGCGCAAGGCCCTCTATGCCGGCGAGTGCGATATCGCCGTCCACTCTTTTAAAGACCTGCCCACCGCGCCCGATGATCGCTTCCGCCTCGTGGTGCCGCAGCGCCAGGATTCCCGCGAGGCGCTCGTCGCCCGCGATGGCCTGAGCCTGGCGCAGCTACCGCAGGGCGCGCGCGTGGGTACCTCCGCCCCGCGCCGCATCTCCCAGCTGGCCGCCATCCGCCCCGACCTGGAGATTCGCCCGCTGCGCGGCAATATCGATACCCGCATGTCCAAGGTCACCGACGGCGAGCTCGACGCCGTCTTGCTGGCCTATGCCGGCCTGCTGCGCGGCGGCTACGCGGACCGCGCCACCGAAATCTTCGAGCCCTCCGTCTTCATGCCGGCGCCGGCCCAGGGCGCCCTCGCCATCGAGGCTGTGGCCGGAACCGAGGCTGCCGCGGCCCTCGATGCCATCGTCGATGACCGCGCCTCGGCCGCCGCGGCCGGTGAGCGCGCTGTGCTGGCCCGCCTTGAGGCCGGCTGTACCGCGCCGGTGGCCGCCACCTCGCGCTGGGACGGCGACCAGCTCACCGTGCGCGGTGGCGTCTTTGCACTCGATGGTTCGCGTCAGCTTACTGCCACCGCCTCCGGGCCTGCGGCCGAAGCCGCCGAGCTCGGCGCGCGCGTTTCGGACGAGCTTTTCGCCGGTGGCGCGGCCGAGCTGCTGGGCAAGTAATTTCGCCTTTAGGCGCTAATAATTTAAGGTGTAGATACCACAAATCATTGTCCCGCAATGATCCGGCCCCCTTTAAGGGCATCCCAGGACTTAAGGCCTGGGATTTTGGCCGTTATGACCGTGTCACCCACCGCCGGCGCGGGGAACCACACCGCATGCGATCATGTCCGTGCGCGGTGCCGCGCGCCCGAATTTAGAAAAGAACTTTATGAGCAATGCCGCGCCAGACACCCAATTGGGCAAGATCGTCTTTGTGGGCGCTGGTCCAGGTAATCCCGACCTGCTGACCGTCCGCGCCCGCGAGGTTCTGGCAAATAGTGCCATCGCCGTGACCGATCCAGAGGTCATGCAGGGGGTGCGCGATGCCGTCGCAGCCGCCCTGCCCGTACCGCAAGAGCTTCTCGATGCCGCCGAGGCCGAATACGCCCAAATGTGCGCCGATGCCAAGGCTAAGGGCGCGCGCCGCAAGCCGCCCCGCCCCGCGCCGCCAACGGCCGCGGTGTTGTATGAACCGGGAGAGGATATCGTCGGCCAGCTGCGTGAGTGCTTGGTTGAGGCCGACGGCGAAGATGTCATCCGCCTAGTGACCGGCAACCCGCTGCACCGCGAGTCCATCAAGGCCGAAATCAATGCCGTGGCCTCCGCAGGCCTGGAATTCCAGGTCGTGCCGGGCATGTCCCTGCCGTCGACCGTGCCGTCCTTTGCTGGCATTGCACTCGGCTCGACTTATACCGAGGCCGATGTCACCAACGGTGCCGATTGGGACGCATTGGCCAACGCCACGCAGCCCATCGTTCTGCAGGCCACGAAGGAGGACCTGCCGGTCATCTCCGAAGAGCTGCAACAACGCGGCATGCCGGCCGAGACCGAGGCTTTTGTCACCGTGCACGGCACCACCCGCCTGCAGCGCACCTACGAGACCACTCTGGGCACCATGGGCAAGCTCGACGCTGACCTTGTCGGCCCGCTCGTGGTCACCCTCGGCCGCAGCATCGACGACCGCACCAAATACTCTTGGTGGGAAAACCGTCCCCTTTACGGCTGGCGCGTGCTCGTGCCGCGCACTAAGGAGCAGGCTGGGCCGATGTCCGCGCGCTTGGCCGGCTACGGCGCCATTCCCCAAAACGTGCCCACCATCTCCATCGAGCCGCCGCGCAATCCGGCGCAGATGGACCGCGCCATTAAGGGAATCGTTGAGGGTCGCTATAAGTGGATCGTCTTTACCTCCGTCAACGCAGTGAGCGCGGTGTGGGATAAGATAGCCCAGCTCGGCCTCGACGCCCGCGATTTCGCCGGCGTCCACCTCACGGCCGTGGGCACCAAGACGGCGGCCGCCATCCGCGCCAAGGGCATGGTCCCGGAGCTTTTACCGCACAAGAAAAAGCAGAACGCCGAGGGCCTGCTCGATGTCTTCCCCAACTTCGTGGAAGATATCGACGCCGTCGGCCGCGTCCTGCTCCCGCGCGCCGATATCGCGGCCGATACCCTCGTGGATGGGCTCAAGGCCCTCGACTGGGAAGTCGATGACGTCGTGGCCTACCGCACCGTCCGCGCCGCCCCGCCTTCGGCCGAGATCCGCGACATGATCAAGACCGGCGGCTTCGACGCCGTCGCCTTCACCTCTGGTTCCACCGTGCGCAACCTGGTGGGCATTGCGGGCAAACCGCACCAGCGGACGATCATTGCGTGTATCGGGCCGTCGGCAAGAGCGGCCGCGGAAGAGATGGGCTTGCGCGTTGATGTCGTGCCCGAGGTCGCGGACGTACCCGCGCTTGTCGACGCCCTCGCAGACCACGTCGCCGCCCTCCGCGCCGCCGGAAACCTTCCCGCGCCGAGGAAGAAGCGCCGCTCGCGCAAGAAGGCTACTAAGGTCGACAAGGCATAAGTTTTAGTCTCGCTCTAAGGAGTACCCAATGAGCACCTTCCCAGCCCGCCGCCCACGCCGCCTGCGCACCACCCCCGCGATGCGCAACCTTGTGGCCGAAACCCAGGTCCGCCCCTCGGACCTGATTTTGCCCATGTTCATCGTGGACGGTCTCGACGCCCCGCGCGAGATTCCCTCCATGCCGGGCGTTTACCAGCACACTTTTGATTCCCTGCGCCGCGCGACCGAAGAGGCGCTAGAAGCCGGCGTGACCTGCGTCGATCTTTTCGGCGTTCCGCTCGAGGAGGACAAGGATGATACCGGCTCCGTCGCGTGGGACCCGCAGGGCATTTTGAACCGCGGCATTTCCTGCCTGCGCGAGGAATTCGGCGATGACCTCATCGTGATGGCCGATACCTGCCTCGACGAGTTCACCTCCCACGGCCACTGCGGCGTGCTGGATGACAAGGGCCGCGTGCTTAACGACGAATCCGTCAAGCTCTACCAAGACATGGCCCGCTCCCAGGCCCGCGCCGGTGCCCACATCGTCTCCCCGTCCGGCATGATGGACGGCCAGGTGGCCGCCATCCGTGCCGACCTCGACGAGGCCGGCCACGAGGATGTGGCCATCATGGCCTATTCCGCCAAGTACGCCTCCGCCTTCTTCGGACCGTTCCGCGACGCCGTCGGTTCCTCCCTCGAGGGCGACCGCCGCACCTACCAGCAGGATCCGCGCAACTTCCGCGAATCCCTGCTCGAGGCCGAGCTCGACATCGAAGAAGGCGCGGACTTCGTCATGGTCAAGCCCGGCCTGCCTTACTTGGATGTGCTTTCGGCCGTGGCGGAGACTTCTCCCGTGCCGGTTGCGGTCTACCAGGTCTCCGGCGAGTACGCGATGGTCAAGGCCGCGGCCGCCAATGGGTGGATTGACGGCGAGGCCATCATGCTCGAGTCCCTGACCGCGTTCAAGCGCGCCGGTGCCGACCAGATTCTCACCTACTTCGCTACCGAAGCCGCCCGCCTGCTCAAGTAAAGGATCCCTGTGACTGTTACGCCCCCGTCGTCCGCCCCTGCTCCGCGCTCGCCGCGCACGCAACGCCCGGAATCCGTGGCGTACATGCTGTGGCTGTGGATGGGCGCGCTGTGCGGCGAGGCCGTGCACCAGGTGCTCAACGTGGTGCTGACGCTGCTCAACCACGACGTACTCATGTCGCAGGCCAAGGAGATGGCCAAGTCCGCACCGGCCGGCGTCGATGAAGCCCAGCTTTCCGACGCCTTCCTCCGCACCGCCGCCTACGCCTCCGTCGCCCTTTCGGCGGCCATTTCCTTGGCGATTATCGTGCTGCTGGCCTTCCTGCTGCGGTCCTTGGCGCGTCGCGGCAAGCGGGCCGGTACCTCGCGGCGCGTGTGGTTCGCTTTCTCGCTGTATTTTGGCTTCCGCATCCTGCTGACCTTCATGGTTACCCCGGCCGGCGCTGATGTGCCCGATTGGCTCTTTGCCGCCGATGGCATGGTGCAGATCCTGGTCGGCGTCGCGGCGGTGCTCGGCCTGATTTTCTCCGTGCGGGTCGATACCTTGGATTACACCGGCGAGCTCGAGCAGATGCGCGAGCTGGAAAAGGAACTCGAACAAGCGCAGCGCGAGAAGAAGCGCGCCGAGCAAGAACGCAAGCGTGCCAAGGATGAACAGCGCAGCAAGCGCACTGACCGGGAGGACAAGCGATGAGCAATACCGAGCGGCCCGGCCCCCGGGACTATAACCGCGCGGCCAGAAATACCTCCGCCAGCCAGAACCTCGACGCCTGGCCACGGCCGCTGCGCTGGGCCTATTGGGTGCTCGTCGTCAGCGCCGTGCTCATGTTGGTCAGCGGTCTGGTGGGCATCTTCGGCTCGGGCGGACCGCAGGTAGAACCCCAGAACGCGCAGGTCGCGGAGTATCTCCACTCCAATCGCCTATTTGTTGCGGTGACCAATACCGTCGGCGCCGTCGTGCTGGCGCTCTTTGCCGCGCAGCTGGCCAGCGGGTCCAAGTGGGCGCGCCGCATCATCACCATTGTCATCGCCATCGCGCTCTTTAATAATATCGCCGCCCTGGCGCTTGGCATTGGCGGGCTTAGCCTGCTGATTATCCCCATTTCCTTGATCATCGCCCTCGCGCTGCTTTTCCAGCCGCAGTCCAACCGCTTTATTAAGGACCGCAGCTTGCGTGGCTAATTAGCCCCCACTCCAACTTTTGATTCATAATTGGGGCATGTCTCGACTTAATCGTGCCCCGCTTATCGACGCCGCCCTCGGCCGCACCCCCTCCCGACCCCCAGTTTGGTTCATGCGCCAGGCTGGCCGTTCGCTGCCGGAATACCGCGCCGCCCGCGAGGGGATTAGCATGCTCGATTCCTGCTTCATGCCAGAACTGCTAGCAGAAATTACCCTGCAGCCGGTGCGCCGCCATGACGTTGATGCTGCCATTTTATTTTCCGATATCGTCGTCCCGCTCAAAGCCGCCGGCGTCAAGGTCGACATCGTGCCGGGTCGCGGGCCGGTGATGGAGCAGGCGGTGCGGAGTAGGGAGGACGTCGGCAAGCTGCCGCTGCTAGAGGCCGATGTCCCCGAGGTCACCGAAGGCATCACCCGCATCCTGGCCGAGCTCACCGAAACCCAAGCGCTTATCGGCTTCGTTGGTGCGCCGTTCACGCTGGCTAGCTACCTCATTGAGGGCGGGCCGTCTAAGAACCACGAGCGCACCAAGGCCCTCATGCACGCCGAGCCGGAGACCTGGCATCTGCTCATGCGCCGCCTGGTGCCTACCATCACCCGCTTCCTGCAGGTGCAGGTCGACGCCGGCATCGACGCCATGCAGCTTTTCGATTCCTGGGCGGGCTACCTCAACGAGCGCGACTACCGCGAATTCGTTTTGCCGTATTCGCGAGAAATCCTGGCCGGCGTAGATATTCCGCGCATCCACTTCGGCGTCGGCACCGGCGAGCTCTTGCCAGCAATGTCGGAGGCGGGGTCGGAGGTCATGGGCGTCGACTATCGCGTGCCCATGGATGCCGCGGCCGAGCGCGTGAGCGCCCGCGTGCTGCAGGGCAACCTTGACCCGGCCATGCTTTTTGCCGGCGACGACGCCGTGCGCCAGGCCGTACGCACCATCCGCGGCGAGGTCGATCGGGCGCGCGAGCGCGGCTATATCGACGGCCACATCTGGAACCTCGGCCACGGGGTCCTGCCAACCACCGACGCGGAGGCCATCACCCGCGCCGTTTCCATCATCCACGAGGAGGGCTAAATGCGTATTGCGATTATCGGTGCCGGCCTGGCGGGCTTGACGGCCGCTTACGAGCTGCGCGACCACGACGTCGAGGTTTTCGAGGCCGCCGGCCGCATCGGTGGCAAGCTGTACTCTGTGCCGTTTAACGACGGCCCGACCGACATGGGCGCCGAGGCCTTCCTCGCCCGCCGGCGCGACGCCGTGGAATTTATCGAATCCCTCGGCCTCGGCGATAGCTTGGTCGAGCCCTCCGGGATGCATTCGTTGGTGTATTCCGGCGAGCTCAAGCCGTTGCCGCGCGGCGGAATGATGGGCATTCCTTCGCACTCGGAGCCGGTCGCGCATTTGGTCTCGGCCGAGACCGCGCGCCGCATCGACAATGAGGAGCCCTTCGAGTGGACGGCGGGCAGCGACGTTTCCGCAGGCAAGCTGGTGCGCCAGCAGTTTGGCGACGACCTCGTCGACCACGTTATCTCCGCCCTCCTCGGCGGCGTGTACTCCTGTTCGGCCGATGATCTGGGTTTGCGCGCGACCATCCCGGCGCTGGCGGAGACCCTCGACGCGCTGTCCGAGCGCGGCCCAGTGACTCTCTCGGCCGCGGTCCGCACGCTGGAGGAGGCCCGCGCGGCCGCGCCCCGCAGCAGCGGCCCCGTCTTCCAGACTTTCCGCGGCGGCTACGCGGAGCTTTATGAGGCACTGGCCGAGCAATCCCGCGCCAAGATCTACCTCGATACTTTTATCTCCGGCATCACTCGCGAGGGCGAGCAATTCCGCCTGGCCGGAGCACCAGCCGATGCGGCGCCGTTTGATCGCGTGCTGGTAGCTACCCCGGCTCCGACCGCGGCGCGCCTTCTTAGCAAGGTCGCCCCGCAGGCGGCGGGACGGCTGAAGGGAGTGAAGTTGGCAGCGTCGGCCGTCGTGGGGCTGAGATTCGAGTCCGATACAGACCCTTCGGGAAACGCTTTGCCGCAGAATTCCGGCATTCTCGTGGCCACCGACCAAGACGATGTGCACGCCAAGGCCTTTACACTTTCCTCCCGCAAGTGGCCGCACTTGGCTGAGCGTGGCGGTGCCCTCGTACGTGCCTCCTTCGGCCGTTTTGGCGACGACGCCATCGTCCGCGCCGAAGAAGACGACCTCGTCGACTATGCCCTCGATGACCTCCAGCGACTCACCGGCTTCGACGGCCGCGCCGCGGGTGTCGCGGAGATCTTCACCCAGCGTTGGTTCGGCGGCCTGCCGCGCTACGACGCCGGGCACCTCGAAACTGTGGCCGGCGCACGCGGTACCCTCGCGGCGACGCCGGGAGTCGATGTCACCGGCGCCTGGGCCGGCGGCGTTGGAGTGCCCAACGTCATTGCGGATGCCCGCGCCGCCGCCGCGCGCATCGTCGGCTAGCGGTGCCGCACGATTCGTGCATTCCGGGTCATACGCTGTGGCGTGGTGTGGGCATGCCAAAGTGGCAGCAGGGCATCCTGCTGCCTAGCGGCATGAGTGCTAGTGCGGTGGATCCGGCGGGGTCGGTTGCACTGGCTCGTTCGGGCTGGACGGCGATGCGGCGGTATCGGCCCATGGCGGTTGCCACACCACGCGACCTCGGCGGCGAACGAGTCGCCCGCGGACAGGCGGGGCATTCGGGTCATCGTCATTGACACCATTGTGGTACGGGCAGCAGGTGGCGAGGTTTGACATGTTGGTCTCGCCGCCGTGTCGCCACGCTTGCAGGTGATGCACCTGGCATTTATCCGCCGGGTAGTTGCACGCGGGCCACGGGCACACAGGGTTTTCGGCGGCAGCCATGAGCCGCTGCTTTTCGCTGGCCATGCGTTCCGTCCGGTAGAGGTTGACCGCACCTTCGTAGGGATGGACGAGGGTGATAAGCCCGCGCTCTGCCAGCGTGCGCGAGACAAGTTCCGCGCCGGTGAGGCGGGCACCGTCGGTGAGCTGGATGGTGATTTCTTCGCCGTCGCCGTCGATGATGCGGTCGAGTTCGTCGAGCGTGATAATTGCATTCGTCGTAATGGTTGGACGGGTGGCTGGGGCGGCGCCGGAAGGGGAGAAGAGCTCCGCAACGGAATCGAGAGGCGCGTCCTCGTCCAGGCTGGATTCCAAGTCCGCGATGAGCGAGGAAGGCCCGGTAATCGCGAGAGTCCATGGCGCGTCCTTGCGCCGGCGGATGCGCACGCCGGGGCGCGGAGGGGCCGGGGGATTGAGCTCGCGCAGCTTTTTGCGCGCGAGCTTTTCCATTTCCTCGGTATCGGCGGCAGTGCGGCATAGCTCTACGCGCAGGCGCCAGGCGTCGCGCTTAGTCTTGGCGCGGGCGGCGTAGCGCTCGATTACTTCCAGCGTGGGCAGCGGGTGGGCGCGCTCGCGCGCGGCGTTAACTGCCTGGCGTTGGAGGCGGCTAAAGGAGGTGGGGGCAAAGAGGGCGTCGGCAAGCGTGAGCAAGGTGCGGGCCGTTTTATTGGGCGCGCCGGCGGCGCACAGCTGGTCTTCAGACATGCCAGCGCACCCGGCAACGATATCGATGCCGGGCGCCAAGGCCGCGAGATAGGTCTGAAGAGCTGTCATGCCCCGCAGCCTAAGCCACCGCGCGCAATCCGTGCGAGGGCGAGCGCGCGAATCTGTGGATAACTAGGGCCGGAAGGGCGAATTTCGGCCCGCACTCGCTGCGGGCCTGTGGATAACTAGCCCTTATTGCGGAAGACGAAGATGGAGGAGAAGTCCTGATTGCCGTGGCCCATCGCCTGCATTTCCTCGAAGCGGCCAATGGCGGCGGTAAGGGCTGGCAGCGGCTTGGTGGAGGTCATCTCCATGAGCTTCGCGTCCTTAGCCAGGGCGTCGACGGTGAAATCGCCCGGGTCGGTATTGCGCTCGCCGGTGATAAATGGCGCCTTCATATTGGCGATGAAGGCCAGACCGGTGATATCAAGCATTTGCAGCACAACCTCGGAGTCTAGGCCCTCGGATTCGCCGAGTTGCAGGGCTTCGAGCAGGCCCTCGGCGGTGACGGCGAGCGCGAGGTTCGCCAGTAGCTTTCCGATGGCCGCCGTGGCCGCCGCCTCCACCCCGATGAGCTTGTCTTCTCCCGCCCAGGACTCGGCGAGGGACATGGCTTGCTCGCGGCGGTCATCGTCGGGCGTGCCCACATAGACGCCGAGTTTGCCCGCGCGGGCCGGGCCGAGCGTGCCGACGACCGGGGCGTGGACGTAGGTTTCCACGGCGGCGGCGAATTCGCGGGCATCGTTGGGCGAGACGGTGGTGGTATCGATCCAGGTCACGCCGGCGGGGATGAGCTGCGGCTCGACGACGACCTCGCGGACATCGTCAGGCCCGAAGAGCGAGGTGATGATGACCTCGGCGTTCACTAGGGCCTCGGTGGGCGAGGCGGCAAGCTCGGCGCCTTCCTCCACCAGCGGCTGGGCACGCTCGGCGGTGCGGTTCCAGACGGTCAATTCGATGCCGTCTTGCTCATTGAGCAGGCGGCGGGCTAGTTCGGTTCCCATGCGGCCAGTTCCAAGAAATGCAATCCTCATGGTTTCCCAGTGTGCCATCATTGGGTGCAGGTTCGCCGCGTCTTGCGCGAGCCCCGGACGGGGGAGCCGTACCCGGCAACGCGACAAGACGGCCAGGAAGCAGTTATGGCGTGGTTCATCTTGATTTTCTCCGGCGCATTCGAGGCCGTGTGGGCGGCGGCATTGGATAAATCCGCAGGTTTTACGCGTTTGTGGCCCTCGCTTATTTTCCTCGTGGCCTGCGCGATTTCCATGGGCGGGCTGGCGTGGGCGATGCGCAGCATCCCGGTAGGCACGGCCTATGCGGTGTGGGCGGGTGTTGGCACGTCGGGGCGGTTATCTATTCCTTCGCGGCCGGGCACGAGGTCGCCACGGTGTGGAAGGTGTTTTTCCTCTCCATGATCATCGGCGGCATCGTGGGGCTGAAAGCGGTGAGTTAGAGACCCGGAATCCGCGGCGCGGGAGGCAGCGGCGGCGCAGGCGGTGGGGCGGGCGCAGGCACGGCGGGCACTGCCGGCATATCAGGCACCGCGTCCTCGATGCGCCCGCGGACCTCATGCGGCGGAATGTTGAGGTTCGGCAGTCCGCTCTTATCCCGCGCGGGAGGGCGTGGCGCTGCCGGTCGCGGTGCGGGCGCCGCGGTTGACGGCGAAGGTTCCGCGGCCGGCGGCGAAGGAGGCGCCGTGTCTTCCTGCGGCAGGTCGCGAGGGGTGAGAGGGTGGGGAGGGGGCTGCCAGGAGGGGGCGTCGGCAAGCGGGGCGGCACCTACCGAGGTAGGCAGCGGCCGTTCGGGCGCGGGCCGGGCACAAGCGGCGAGGCAGAAAGCGGCCAGGATGGCGAAAATGACAGTGCGCTGCATTGAAAATCCCCCCGAATTGAAAAGTGCAACGCCCCGAAGTTTAGCGGCTGACTGTGAATCGCGCAGTCCAACTTTTGTATAGCGCGCGAATCGCTAGAATGTCAGACATGCCTAATACTTCCCAGTCGCAACAGTGGTTTGAGCGTTCCTCCAAGGTGATTCCGGGCGGGGTGAACTCGCCGGTGCGCGCGTTCGGCTCCGTGGGTGGCCAGGCCCGCGTCATTGAGCGCGGCGCGGGTTCGCGCCTGTGGGATGCCGATGGCAATGAGTATGTTGACCTGGTCAGTTCCTATGGTCCGATGATTCACGGCAACGCGCACCCGGAGATTGTGGAGGCCGTGCAGAAGGCGGCTGCGGGCGGTTTGAGCTTCGGCTCGCCTACAGAAGGCGAAGCTTTGCTCGCGGAGGCCATCGTTTCGCGCACCGCGGCCGATAAGGTGCGCATGGTCAATTCCGGCACCGAGGCCACCATGTCCGCGGTGCGCCTGGCCCGCGGCTTTACCGGCCGCGCCAAGGTATTGAAGTTTGAAGGCTGCTACCACGGCCACGTGGATGCCCTGCTGGCCTCGGCCGGTTCCGGTGTGGCGACCTTTGCGCTGCCGGATTCCCCGGGCGTGACGGGCGCGACGGCGGCCGATACCATCGTCGTTCCTTATAACGATATCGAGGCCGTGCGCGAGGCCTTCGCGCAGCACCCGGGCGAGATTGCTTGCATTATCGCAGAGGCCTCGGCCGGCAATATGGGCACCGTGGCACCAGATGAGGGCTTCAACGCCGCGCTTGCCGACGTCGCCCATGAAGACGGCGCCCTCCTCATCCTCGATGAGGTCATGACCGGTTTCCGCACCTCCTATAAGGGTTGGTACGGCGTCGACGGCGTGGCGGCGGACCTGGTGACCTTTGGCAAGGTCGTCTCCGGTGGCTTGCCGGCCGCTGCCTTCGGCGGCCGCGCCGAGGTCATGGACTACCTCGCGCCGGAAGGACCGGTCTACCAGGCGGGCACGCTTTCCGGTAACCCGGTGGCGATGGCTTCGGGCTTGAAGTCTTTGGAGCTGGCCGATGAATCGCTCTATGAGCGCCTGCAGGCCAATGCGGACCGCCTGACCGGCATGATTTCTGATGCGCTGTCGGCCGAGGGCGTAGCGCACCACATTCAGCGCGCGTCTTCGATGTTCTCCATCCGTTTTGCCGAGGGCGAGGGTCGCAACTTCGCCGATATGCAGGCGGCCGAGACCTTCCGCTTCACCCCGTTCTTCCACGCCCTGTTGGATAACGGCATCTATGTCGCGCCGAGCCCATTCGAGACCTGGTTTGTCTCGGATGCTCTTAACGACGCCGACTTTGAACTCATCGAGGCGGCCCTCAAGCCCGCCGCACAGGCTGCGGCCGCTGCGCGTCCCGCAAACTAAGGAGAGACATGACACGCACCATCGTTCACCTCGTACGCCACGGCGAGGTCCACAACCCAGAGAAGATCCTCTACGGGCGCATCCCGGGCTATCACCTATCCTCGCGCGGGCATTCCATGGCGGCGCGAACCGCGGAGTCCTTTCGCGACCATGATGTGACCTACCTGGCAGCCTCGCCACTGCAGCGCGCCCAAGAGACAGCGCGGCCGATTGCGGAGGTAACGGGACTGGACGTGGACGTCGATAAGACGCTCATTGAATCCGGCAATCGCTTCGAGGGCCTGCGCACCAAGGGTCTGCGCTCCGCACTGTGGAATCCGCGCCGTTGGCCGCTGCTGGTCAATCCGCTGGAGCCATCGTGGGGCGAGCCTTATGAGCAGATTGCCGAGCGCATGCTGGGCTCCATCGAGCGCGCCCGTACCGCCGCCGCCGGCCACGAGGCGATTTTGGTCAGCCACCAGCTGCCCATCGTGATGGTGCAGCGCACCGTGCTCGGCCAGCGCTTGCCGCACGCGCCGTGGAACCGCGAATGCGACTTGGCCTCGGTAACCTCCCTGCTTTTTGAAGACAACCAGGTCACCGATATTTTCTACTCTTCGCCGGCGCAGGAGATTTAATGGCACTACGACGCAAACGCGCAGTTGGCGCGGTGCTGGCGGCAGCAGCCGTGACCCTTGCTGGGTGCGCGCAGGATTCCGATAACGCCCAAAACGCGGTTGCTACCGGCGGTAACTTCGAATTCATCACCCCCGGCGGCGAGAAGGTCATCAATTACGAGGAATCCGAGCGCAAGCCGCTGCGCACATTCTCCGGCGAGGATGTGCGCGATACGGATAAGACCATCTCCTTGGAAGACTATGACGGCGAAATCGTCGTGCTTAACTCCTGGGGACAGTGGTGCGCGCCTTGCCGCAGCGAGGCCGATGACCTCCAAGAGGTCCACTCTGAGCTGCAAAAGCGCAAGATTGGCACCGTCTTGGGCATCAATGTGCGCGACTATAACCCGCAGGTGTCCAATGACTTCCTCGAAGACAATGGGCTGAAGTATCCCTCCATCTATGATCCGCCGTTTAAGACCGCCGCGGCCCTAGGTGGCGTGCCGACTTCTGTGGTGCCCACCACCATCGTCTTGGATAAACAGCACCGCCCGGCTACGGTCTTTTTGCGTTCCATCACCGCTAAAGACGTGATGGATGTAGTGGACAAGTTAGAAAAGGAATAAATGGACAACGCAGCGAGCTTCGGCAACTCCTTTGCCGAGGCCGTGACCTCCGGCCCACTTATTTTGGGCCTCCTCGCGGCCGCCGTGGCGGGGCTGGTGAGCTTCGCCAGTCCGTGTGTGATCCCGCTGGTTCCCGGCTATATTTCCTACCTGGCCGGCGTGGTAGGCGGTGAGGTTACCTTCGATGGGGAGCTGGGGGTGGGCGTCGGCAAGCGCAGGCAATGGGCCGTTGTGCTGGCCGCGGCCTTGTTCATCCTCGGCTTCACCGTGGTATTCCTCCTAGCGACGGTCTCCGTATTCGGCGCGATTTCCGCGCTAAAGCTCAATGAAGAAATGCTCATGCGGGTCGGCGGCGGCGTGACAATCCTGATGGGTGTGGTCTTCTTGGGCGCGATTCCAGCGCTGCAGAAAGACACCCGCCTAGCACCGAAGCGCTGGACCACCTGGCTGGGGGCGCCGCTGCTCGGCGGGGTATTCGCGCTGGGCTGGACGCCGTGCCTGGGCCCAACGCTGGCCGCCATCATTTCCGTATCGGCCGGCACCGAGGGTATGACGGCCGCGCGCGGCGTGCTGCTCATTATCTTTTATTGCCTGGGCCTGGGCCTACCGTTCCTTCTGGTGGCGCTGGGCTCCGCGCGGGCGATGCGCACGATTTCGTGGGCCCGCAAGCACTCGCATACCATCCAGATAATCGGCGGCGTGGCTATGATCCTCGTCGGCCTGGCCCTGGTAACCGGCCTGTGGGGCGAGTTCATTAGCCTCATCCGCCAGTGGACCGGCAACTACGGCGCAACCCTTATTTAGGAGAGACGTGAAATATTTCCGCAAAGCCTGGCATTGGCTGACTAGTATGCGCACCGCGCTAGCGCTGCTCTTCTTGCTGGCGCTGGCCGCGATCCCCGGTTCTTTGCTGCCGCAGCGCGATCTCAACGAGCAGAACGTGCAAGACTTTATCGAGTCCAATGGCAACGTGGCGAAGATCTATGACAAGCTGCAGCTTTTCGACGTCTTTTCCTCCGTCTGGTTCCAAGCCATCTTCGTCCTCTTGGCGATTTCCCTGGTTGGCTGCATCCTGCCGCGCTCCTGGGATCACTATAAGGCGTGGAAGACCCCGCCGACGCGCGCGCCAAAGTACCTCCACAAGCTGCCGCTGGCGGCCGAGGGGCACTCGGAAAAGAGCGAGGAGGAACTATCCACGGAAATTAAGAAGCGCCTGAAGAGGTGGCGCGTGGCCGAGTATTCCCCGGAGAAGGACCGTGCCGGCGTGCATACCTTCTCCGCGGAGCGCGGCTACGGCCGCGAGCTAGCCAACCTCATTTTCCACGTGGCGCTGGTAGCCATCCTGGTTACGGTTGCCGCCGGCAAACTGGTCAACTACGAAGGCCAGGTCATCGTGGTCACTGAGTCTGGCTCGCAGGGCGGCGGCCAGACCCTGGACCAGTCCACGGAGTTCTGCAATACCTCTACGTCTAATTTTGACTCCTTCCGCGCCGGCCCGCTTTTCGACGGCACCGGGCTCCACCCTTTCTGCCTCGTCGCCCATGACTTCGCGGCCGAGTACCTGCCGAACGGCCAGGCCGAGATGTTTACCTCCAACGTCTCCTACGCGGAGGGCGATGGCATCTACAAGGATGACTCCGAGTGGAAGGATTATGAGCTCAAGGTCAACCACCCGTTGCGGCTCGCGCATAACCGCGTCTACTTGCAGGGCCATGGCTACGCGCCGACGGTCACCGTGGAATGGCCCAATGGTGAAAAGCGCACCCAGACCATTCAGTTCCAGCCGAATGACACGACCTTCTTCTTGTCCTCCGGCGCGATGCGCTTTGACCCGCCGGCCGGCATGCACCCGGACCTCTATGAGCGTCGTCAAAATCAGATCGCCATTCAGGGCCTCTTCGCGCCTACGGCTGAGTGGGCCGGTGAGAACGGCAAGCTGCTGCAGTCCTCCTACCCAGGTTTGCAGGATCCGGCCATGGCCATCGATATCTACCGTGGTGATGCCGGCTTGGATACCGGCACCCCGCAGTCCTTCTTCTCGTTGGATCCGAACCTGGTGCACTCCGGCCAGCTGCGAAAGATTGACCGCGTGAACCTCAACCAGGGTGAGGATGTCACCCTGGACGATGGCACCAAGATCACTTTCGACGGCGCCAGCGAGTTTGCCAATTACCAGGTCTCTTATGACCCCTTCCAGAAGTGGGTGCTGGTCTCCGCGCTGGTAATGCTCATCTCCTTGGTGGGTTCGCTGGTGATTAAGCGCCGCCGCGTCTATATCCGCCTGCGGCCGAACGCGGCCGGCGGCACCGATGTGGAAATGGGCGGTCTCGCCCGCACCGACCGCGCCGGTTGGTCCGAGGAATTCCACGAGTTGCACCGCGCGCTGCTGGAGCTGCCGGACCCAGATGAGGTCGAAGAAGACGAGCTTTATACCGATGATTAGTACGTCAGCCTAGTCCAACAAAAGTTGGACTAGGCCGTTTCGCTGAGTAAGGTAATCAGCACTATCCCGCACGTGTATTGGCTAGGAGCGTTCATGCAGATCGATCAGAATCTGTCTAATTTCTCGGATATCGCGGTGCAGACCGCCTTTGTGGTGTACTGCGTCGCGCTCTTTATGTCGCTGTTCTACTACGGCCGCATGCAGGGAATTATCGAGGGCCGCCGTGCCGTGAAGTCCCAGGCCGCGAAGGTCTTGGTGGGGGCGGGCGCTGGGGGCGTCGATAAGCAGAGCTATGCGGGCGAGGTGGCCCAGTCCTCTTCCGGTATCACGGAAGGTGAGCTGAAGGAGAAGGAGCGCAAGGCCGATAAGCTCGGCGGTATGACCAGCTCGCTGATGTGGGTAGGCATTGCGCTCCACGCCGCGGCGATTGTGCTGCGTGGCCTGGCTACCGGCCGTTTCCCCTTTGGCAACCTATACGAGTACGTGCTGATGGTGAGCTTCGGTGTGCTGCTGGTGGGCAATATTGCCATGCAGCGTAAGGAGTGGCGCACCGTGTGGCCATGGCTGCTCACCCCGGTATTGGCGCTGATGTTTTATGGCTCCACCAAGCTCTATGCCGAGTCTGCCCCTGTGGTGCCGGCGCTGCAGTCGCACTGGCTGCCCATCCACGTCACCGTGGTGTCCTTGGGCGCATCTATCGGTATTATCTCCGGCATTGTCTCGCTGCTGACCCTTTTCCGTATGGCACAGCCGAAGCATGCCGAGCATGGCTTTTTCGGTGCTATAGCCCGCCCGTTGCCTTCGGCCGCGAAGATTGACCAGCTGGCCTACCGTCTGGCCGTGATCACCCTGCCGACCTTGGGTCTGGGCATCATCTTGGGCGCTATCTGGGCGGAGTCCGCTTGGGGCCGCTTCTGGGGCTGGGACCCGAAGGAAACCGTGTCTTTCGCTACCTGGATCCTTTATGCCGCCTACCTGCACGCGCGTGCAACGCCGGCGTTCCGTAAGGCTGCGCCGTGGATCAATGTCATGGCGATGGCGCTGATGGTCTTCAACCTCTTCTTTATCAACATGGTTGTCTCCGGCCTGCACTCCTATGCGGGGCTGAATTAAATGGCGGAGCATACGAGCCCGCGCCATAAGCCGGGCAAGCCGGCTGGTGATAATGCGGTGATTTTAGGCCTGGGCGCGCAATTTGCCGAGCGCCGCCGCGAGTTGGGCATTTTGCAGCAGCAGCTTGCCGACGCCGCCGGTATCTCCCGCTCCACCCTCCACACCATTGAGCATGGGGGCGCGGGCGTGCGGTGGGAAAAGGTTACCGCCGTGGCCGAGGCCCTCGGCTTGGAGATGCGCTTCGTGCCGAAGGAATCCTAATCCTTCTCGCCGTTGGTGTCGCGATTGCGGCGCTGGCGGCGTTTTTCTTCCTCTGCCTCCTGTGCGCGGCGTTGCTTGAAGCGCTCCTTTTCTAAGTTCCAGAGGAATTCCTCATCATCGTCGGGGCCCTTGATGGCGCGGGGTTGGTCCACCTCGCGCTTTTTCCATGTGGAGGGACCGAAGGCCTTCCACACCAAGTAGGCGGCGAGGACAAAGAGTAAAAGGAGGATGATTCGGCCCATGCGTGGAATTCTACCTGCACCGCGTACAATCAACCCCCATGACGCATAATCCTGAGCCACCCAAGCCGGACCCAGAACTGCGCCGCCGTTCGCGCGCGGCGCTGTGGAAGTACGGGCTCGCCCGCGTAGTACTTTTTATCGCTTTGACGGTGGTGATTGAGCTTTTGTCCTTCGCCATCGGCTTTCCCATTCCACCGCTCATCGCGGCGCTGCTGGCGCTCTTCGTGGCGCTGCCGCTTTCGATGCTCATCTTTAAAAAGTGGCGCATCGAGGCCACCCAAACGCTGGCCGAGTACTCCGCCCAGCGCAAGGCCCACAAACGCTGGGTGCAGGCGGAGCTAGAAGGGCGCGCCGCGCAGGACTAGACGAGGATGAGTGCGGCGGCCTCGATAATCGCCCACAGGAGCATCGCGCGGCCGGTCAGGCCGAGCACGGGGATAAGCTTTGGTCCTTGAGCGCCGCGATTGACGGTGCGAATGGCGCGCAGCGCGAAGGGAAAGTAGACCAAGCCGGCGAGTGCGAGCCAGCTGCTGAAGGCAATGCCAATGGTCAGCAGGAATGGCAGTAGGAGTAGCACCGTAAAGAGCAGGCGCGCCTTCTCGTTGCCGAGGCGTACGGCGAGCGTAATCTTGCCGGTTTCGGCGTCGGAGGGAATATCGCGGATATTATTGACTAAGTTCACCCCGGAGCTCATCGCGCCGATGCCCACGGCCAGCGCGAGGCCCGACCACGACAGGCGGCCGGCCTGGGTGAATTCGGTGCCGAGCACAGCGACGAGCCCGAAGAAGATAAAGACGGCGACCTCGCCGAGCCCGCGATAGCCATACGGGTTCTTGCCACCGGTATAAAACCACGCGCCGGTGATGCATAGCGCGCCGACGAGGATGAGCCACCAGGCGTGCGCCGCAAAAGACAGCGCGATGCCGGCGAGTCCGGCCACGGCAAAGGCGGCGAAGGCCGCGAGTTTCACCTGCTGCGGGCGGGCCAGGCCGCCGCCGGTGAGGCGCTGCGGACCGGTGCGGTCGTCGTCGGTGCCGCGGATGCCATCCGAGTAATCGTTGGCGTAATTGACACCGATGATGAGCGCCCACGCCACCACGAGGGCGAGAAGCGCGCGGCCGAAGTGCGCGCCGTCGGCAGCCGCTGCGGCACCAGTACCAGCGATGACTGGGGCGAAGGCATTAGCCCACGTGTGCGGGCGTGCGCCTTGGAGCCAGTCTTTGGCAGTTGCGGGATAGGCAGAAAGTGACATGTCAGTTATTGTGCCACGCCACCGCGGGCATGCTGTGCACAAGGGACGCACACGGCGGATATATAAAAGCCACGGGTATGGCGGAAGCGCGTCGTACGTACCCAAGAAAGGACGGCTGTGGGCCACACCCGTGACAAAAGTTCAATGCGTTGAACTTTCTTAAAGTTATCATGTGAATCGCTCGCGGGGCAAGGCCTTTACTACGATGAATGTCATGCATTTAAGCGATCTCCCTGAACGTACCCAGGACTACCTCAAAGTCCTGTGGGACCTCTCCGAGCACTCCGGCGGCGCGCCCATCGCGCTCAAGGAGCTGGCGGGGCGATTGAACCAAAAGGTGCCCACGGCGTCGGAAGCCGTAAAGCGTCTCGTTGCCCAAGGGCTGGTGGAACATGAGCGCTACGCTGGCGTTTCGCTGACCCCAGAGGGCCAGGCACTGTCCATGGGCATGGTCCGCCGCCATCGTCTCCTCGAGACCTTCTTGGTCAAAGAGCTGGGGTACACCTGGGACGAGGTTCACGAGGATGCCGATCTCCTCGAGCATGCATGCTCCGATCGCTTCATCGATCGACTCGATCAGCACCTGGGCCATCCTCAGCGCGATCCCCACGGCGATCCCATCCCCGACGCGCAGGGCAGCATCGAGGACCTTGGCACGCTCACGCTTGACGACGTCCCCCTTCACACCCCTGTCACCATCGAGCGGGTATGCGACGGAGACACCGAGCTGTTGCGCTACCTCGACAGCCATGGCGTCGGCCTGGGCGTCGAGGTCGTAGTCGATTCCCGCGTTGCGGGCCTGCTCAACCTGCACGCAGGGGACGAGGAGTTCTCTCTTGCGGAAGTCGCGGCCGCCGACGTGACGGTGCGCGCTAACGAAGTCTAATCAGTTCTTAAAGAGCCCTGCGACACCACGACGGTCCACCTTGCCGGGGCCGGTCAGCGGCATCTCAGCAATGCGGATAATCTCGCGCGGAATCTGCCACCGAGGCAGGTCATCGAGCGCTTCGAGGATGTCGGTGCGCGAGGCCCAGCCGGTGTAAGCTGCGGCGATCATCTGGCCAAGACGTGGATCAGGGATGCCCACCACGCATACACTGTCGACGCCCGGTACCTGCAACAAGAGCTGTTCCAGTTGTTCTGGGTGCAACTTCAACCCGCCCGAGTTGATGATGCTGTCCAGACGTCCAGTGACGGTGAGTTGACCGTGGGCGTCGAGCTCCCCGGCGTCGGAAGTTGCGAACCAGCCACCGACGAAGTCGCGCGATTCCACATTGCGGTAGCCCTGCGCAATGGTCGGCCCGCCCAGGAAAATGCGGTTATCTTCCCCGATTCGCACCTCGGTGCCGGGCAGGGGAGTGCCGTTGTAGACGCAACCGCCCGCAGTCTCCGAGGAGCCATAGGTGGTTACCACGGTGATGTCGAGCTTGCGCGCAGATTCCAATAGCTGGGGATGTGGCGCTGCTCCACCTACCAGGATGGAGTTGAAACGGCGCAGTGCTTGGATGCCGTCCAGCGAATCGAGTGCCTTGTGCAGCTGCATCGGTGTGAGCGCGGTGTACATGCGGTCCTCGGTGTGGGCGAGTTCTTCTGCTGCGCGGGCGAACTCGGTGATGTTAAAGCCTTGGGACAGGTCGAGGCACAGTGGCTCCACACCCGCCACCAACGAACGCACGAGCACCTGGATGCCCGCGATGTGGTGGGCGGGCATGGCCAGTAGCCATTGGCCGGGGCCACCCAGGAAAGAATGGGTGGCATCCGCACTCGCCACCAGGTTAAGCGGGCTTAGCTGCGCACCCTTCGGTGTGCCCGTGGAACCCGAGGTGGACACCACCAAAGCAATGTCCTCAGCAATCGATTCGCCCGCGCGCATGTGGTTGCGCAGCAATTCCGTCCGCGTGCGGTCCGCTGCGGGAAGGGGTAAGAGCGTGGTCTGCCCAGCGATGGCCTTCTCGAGGTCATCCAAAATTCCTGCGGGATTGCGGGGATCGACTGGGAGTGGGGCGAGGATATGAGTCACGAATAATCAGGTTACCCGGGCATATCGCTCGTCCCGGGAGGCGGCGCGCCGGGCGTTTAGAGCAAGGCCCGCAGCCCCATGCTGAGCAAATAGAACACACCCGCCAGCACCGCGATGCAGCCGCCCGCCGACAAACTGAGTGCGGCCGCCAGCCAGAGCCCGCCGCATGCCAGCGCAATGCCCGCGATACCGGCACCGAGCATGAGCTGGGTCGGGCGCTTGATCCACGGCTGCAACGCCGCCGCCGGGGCTACCAGCAGCGCCAGGGACAAGATAGTGCCCACCGCGGGAATCACCACCACCATGGTCACGCTGATAAGCGTGAGGGTAAGCAAGTCATAGCAGCCGGGATTTCCACCTTGTGTGCGGAAGGACGTCTGGTCGAAGTAGAAGGAGACCAACGTCCGGCGAAATGCTACCAGCACGCCAAGGCTGACCACCACCAGGGCGCTGACAAACCAGACATCCTGCGCATTGACAGTGGTCAGCGAGCCCACGAGAAAGCTATCCACGTGGATAGGTAGCGGTTGGAACCAGCGCAGCAACAAGATGCCCAGGGAAAATCCCAGGGTGAGCGTCACGCCGGCGGCAGCGGTCGAAGAAATGCCCTCGACGGTACTCAACCACCGCATAAGCCAGGCCAAAGGTAGGCAGAACAGTGCCGCGCCCACCATCAAACCCGTGGAGAGATCCAAGCTCAGAAGGTTGGCCACCACTACGCCGAGCACCGCGCCGGGGAAGATTCCGTGCGACAGGCTCTCGGCGAAAAAGACGCGCTTGCCCATGACCATCAAGGTTCCAACCAAGCCAGATAAACATCCCACAGCAATGGCCTCAAGGAGGGGCATCCGCAGGATCTCTGGATCAAGATGAGACAGTCCCATTAGCTAAATACCCCCTTCAAGCCCGCTAGCGGCACGGTGACAACCAGCATCAAGCTGACGATTGCCTGCGGCGAAATCTGGTGCGCGGTTTGGGACAGCATGATGGCAAATCCCACCACCACTGCCAGCGTGGACAAGCCCGCAGCCCAGAAGCACATGCTGCGCGGGGATCCTGCGATCAAGCGCGCCGAGAGGCCTGGAATGACAATAAAACCGATAACCAGCAACACACCCACTGCCGAGCTAGCCGCCACCACGATTAGGCCAACCGCGACATTCGCAATGAGCTCATAAGCCGCCACGTTGACGCCCATGGCGCGGGCCGCTGCTGTATCGAAAGCGACGAGAATCTGCATGCGCCAGGTTGTCAGGATGAGCAGTGCCGCAATCACGCAGAGCGTGACGGAGGTTGCCAGCCTGGACTGCGTGACGTCGAGAAGCCGGCCAAACATGAGCGCCTCCAGCTGCCCGGACTTGTCGCCATAGGCCAAACTGATGACCACGCCGATGCCGTACATGAAGGTCAGCACCACGGCCGTTCCGGCTTCTATATCCAGCTTCCGCGCTGACTGGCGCCGCCCAGAACCCAGAGAAGCCAGCACCAGCACCGTCACCGTGGCCACCGCGGCCGCACCCGGCACGATGCCCGGGATGCCGCCCACGATGAGCCCTACCACGATGCCTGGAAAAACCGAGTGCACGAGGGCTTCCACCGTAAATTCCATGCGGCGGAGATTAACGAGGACGCTAATGACAGCCCCCACAATCGATAGGCACAGCAGGAAGAGGAAGGCATTGCGCAGGTACGGGGCGAAGAGAATCTGCTCCATTACAGTCGCGCACCTTGCTCCATATAGGTTTCCACTGCTTCCTCGGTTCCCATGGTGTGGACCTTGCCGTCGAGCACAAACGCCGCCCAGTCGCAGGTGTGCTGCGCCAAGATGGGGTCGTGAGTGGAGACGAGCAGGGCGATTCCTGCTTCCTTGAGATCCGCAATGATCTGAATCAGGATTCGGCGGCTTTCTTGATCAAGCCCGTTGAAGGGTTCGTCGAGAAGCACCAGCTCCGGGGCCGAAACCAACGCGCGCGCGATGAGCACGCGCTGGCGCTGCCCTCCCGAGAGCTGGCCAAACCGCGTCTCGGCGAGGTGCTCCATCCCCACTTGTCGCAGGGCATTGAGTACATGGCCGCGATAGCTACGCATGCTCGTGCACCTATGCCACCAGCTCACTGATGGCAAAAGGCCCATTTCCACGACCTTGTAAGCCGTGACGGGAAAACTCAGGTCGGAGTCTTGGTACTGCGGGACGTAGCCGAGCGAGGCGTCGATGGTGGCCATGCCGCGCAAGGCAGCCAGGCCAGTGATTGCCTTGAGCAGCGTAGACTTGCCCGCGCCGTTGGCCCCCAGGAGCGCCACGGCCTCGCTCGCGCGGATCTCAAGATCAACGTCGGTGAGGATATCCCGGGCGCCATAGCCGCAGGTGGCATTGCGCAGAGTGATTAATGGGGAAGACATATAGAGCTACTTGCGCTTGGCGACGTCGAATGCCTGCAGCGATTCCGGCAACGGTTGCTGTTCGGAGTCCCAGGCGCTGACCAGGGTGTTGATGTTGTGGACGATGGATCCGATGTAGGTCTCGCCCTCACTGCCTGGCACACCTAGCGAGTCGCCGTACAAAGCGTCGTCGGATGTAACCGCCTTGACGCCTGCGGCGCGGGCGATGGCCTCGATGGACTTCGAGCTGTTGGAATTCTCCGCAAAGATGGCCTTGGCACCGGACTCGCGGATCTGCTTTGCCTGCTCGTCGATGTGGCGCGAGGTGGCGTCCTGCTGGTTGTTGAAGTCAGACAGTGCGGAGCCGATGAACTTCACGCCGTATGCGTTTGAGAAGTAGCCGAAGGCGTCGTGGGAAGAGAAGAGCACGCGGTCTTGCTCAGAAACTGCGGACATGGAATCGCTGGCCCACTTGTCGAGGTCCTCCAACTGGTCGGTGTACTTCTTGCCGGCGGCGGTGAAGGCGTCCTTGGCCTGCGGGGAGGCCTGGGACAACGTGTTGACGATGTTGTCGACCTGAATCTTGGCCTGCTTCGGGGAGGTCCACACGTGCGGGTCGTACTTGAATTCTGGGGCCTCGCCGTCCTCCCCCGGGAAAGGCCACGGGCGCGGGCTCACGTGCTCGATGCCCTCGTCGATGGTGTACTTGCCGTTGCCATCGCCCATACCTTCGCTCTTGACGCCCGAGGTCACGGCCATGACGCCGTGGAAGCCGGAGGAGTCCACGGCTTGGTCGAGGAAGTGCTCGAGGTCGACTCCGTTGACGAACATGTAGTCGGCCTGGGAGAGCGCCTGCATCTGCTGTGGGGTCATCTCGTGCTCGTGGGCGCTGGCGTTGGGGGCGAGCAAACAGGTGAGGTCGAGGGTCACTGGGCCCTCGCCGGAGTTGGTCTCCGCACCCTGGGAGTCGACCTTGTGGAGCTTGAGGCCGCCGGCGGCTACCTGGGTGAGGTAGTCGCAGATCTGGGTAGTCGTGGCCACGGCCTTGACGGTGTCGCCGTCCTTCGGCTTTGCAGCGTCGATGGATTCCTTCGAGGCGCTGCAAGCGGCGAGGCTGGCGCCGAGTGCGAGGGCGCAGGTGCCTGCGAGAATGCGCTGTAGGGGCCGGCGTGGGGTGCTGTGATTTGAGCTCATAATGAACTTCCTTTGTATTAGGAGAAGTGAACTCAACAAACACTAGCACCCTTGAACTAGATTGTTCAACGTAATGAACTTAGGTGGTCCTATCTCTTCCTTAAGCTGCCAAAATTTAAAAATGCCTCTCACTTCAATGAGTGAAGTGAGAGGCTAGGAAGCGGTGGCCTTATTTGGCTACTTTTGCCTTTTTGCTGAAGGGGAGCTGATCCAGGGAGCGTATGCCGGGGCCGGCGGCGAGCATCAGGCCCGCGACGGCGACGGTCCATTCGGAGAACTTTTGCCAGCCCTGGGCGATGAGAATTACGCCCAGGGCGACGCGTGCTGCGAGCATGACGAATGAGTTGCAGAGTTTCATGTTCGACACTTTAAGTATTAACTATGGGCATGTCCACAATTGCTTGAGATGTCTCACTCCGGTCCGAGGGCGTCCCACGCCATTTACTCCGCTACATGTATGGATTGCGCGGGGTGTCCTCCTGATCGAAGGGACGCTCCCCGCTGTCCTGCGCATCCTTGATACGCTTGAGCATCCACACTCGCGAGACGATGACGCCCGCCAGTGCAAGTGTGGCCAAGCCGATGGCGAAAATCCACATCGTGCTAACTCCTGGCTAGTAGTAATACGGGAACTGCTCCCACTGCGGGTCGCGCTTTTCGAGGAATGCTTCTTTGCCCTCGACGGCCTCGTCGGTCATGTACGCCAGGCGGGTCGCCTCGCCGGCGAAGACCTGCTGGCCCATGAGGCCGTCATCGGTCAGGTTGAAAGCGAACTTCAGCATGCGCTGGGCTGTTGGGGACTTGCCGTTGATTTCGCGGCCCATCTGGATTGCGGCGTCTTCCAAGTCGGCGTGATCGACAACCTCATTGACTGCGCCCATTTCATACATGCGCTGGGCATCGTAGGTGCGGCCCAAGAAGAAAATCTCGCGGGCGAATTTCTGGCCCACCATCTTAGCTAGGTAGGCCGAACCATAGCCGGCATCGAAGGAACCCACGTCCGCGTCCGTCTGCTTGAAGCGCGCCTCCTGGCGGGAGGCGACCGTCATATCGCAGACCACGTGCAGCGAGTGACCGCCGCCGGCCGCCCAACCATTGACCACGGCGATAACCACCTTGGGCATGGTGCGGATAAGGCGCTGGACCTCGAGGATATGCAAGCGACCGCCCTCCACCTTTTCGCGGGCGGTGTCCACGGTGGATTCATCCGCGGTGGCGTCATCATGGGCGTGCTCGGTGGCGTAGCGGTAGCCGGAGCGGCCGCGAATGCGCTGGTCGCCGCCGGAACAAAACGCCCAGCCGCCATCCTTTTCGGAAGGGCCATTGCCGGTGAGCAAAATCGTGCCCACATCCGGCGTGCGGCGGGCGTGATCTATTGCGCGGTAGAGCTCGTCTACGGTATGCGGGCGAAACGCATTGCGCACCTCCGGGCGGTCGAAGGCGATGCGCACGATGCCGTTCTTGCGGCCCTCACCGTTGAGCCGGTGATAGGTGATATCCGTGAGGTCCTCAAAGCCTTCTACGGAATGCCACAATTCCGGCCGAAAGGGATTATCGGTGCTGTATTTTTTCTGCTCGCTCATATCGGCCAGCTTAGTGGCAAAAGAAGAATAGTCCCCATTCCCAACCCTCACCCACACGCGCTGCCCAGCAGGCCGGTAATAATCAATACGCGATACTGCGAGGTTTTGCCCCGCACAATACCCGTGTACGCCATACCAGCGCCGTACTCCATGCCATGGGGAGAGTCGAACTCCCCGCCCCTTTTAAAAGCGCTAAAGGGGGCCTGTGTCCCAGGATTTTCCCCTCCAGGGTGGGGGCCTGCTCGCTGCAGGCGTGTGGGCTACCATCGCGCGCTCTATGCGGCGCGCGACATGACTATCCGTTTTTCAGTTCGGTATTCCAGTTCAGCCGCTGGATGCGGGTATCCAGCTCGCGGTACTGCTTAGATAGATCGTCGACGCGCTTGCGCATATCCGCCACCGGGATGGTGGAGACAAACTTGATCTCGGTGCGGGAATAACGATCCGAGCGCGTGCCCGCCCGCTGCGCTAGGTCGTGGTAGATGCGGCGCTTGCGCAAGAGGCCGTCGCGCAGCGCGAGGGCTTCCATCAAGTTCATCTTCTCATCGAAGGCGGTGGCGATATTCGTCGCATTGATGGCCTGAACCAGCTCATCGATGCGCCCGGCCACGCCGTCGAGCTCGCGCAGCAGTTCCTGCGGATCCTCCTCCGGGGTATCGCCCTCCTGCACGCGAACCACGGCGAGCAGCCGCTCGTGCAGGCTATTGAGGCGCTCCTGCGCCTGGGCGCGTTCCGCCAATGCCTCAGCTAGCAGCATAATTCCTCCTTTATTGGTATAGGTTCCCAAAGTAGCGCAGAGTGGGGGAAGGGTCAATGGTCTGAGAGCGCTACCATGAAAACCATGCATATCGATGACGTCCTCGACCGCGCCCACGTAGTCTCCCTCCCGCTTGCCGTGCGTTTCCGCGGCATCACCACGAGGGAGGCCCTCCTCATCGATGGCCCGGCCGGCTGGGGCGAGTTCGCACCCTTCCTGGAGTACTGCCCGGCTGAATCCGCCGCGTGGCTGCGCGCGGGGCTCGAGGCCGCCTACGAGGGCTTTCCGGAGCCGGTGCGCGATTCCATCGAGGTCAACGCCACCATTCCGGCCGTGCCCGCCAGCGAGGTCCCGGCCCTAGTGGAGCGCTACCCCGGCTGCCGCACCTTCAAAATCAAGGTGGCAGAAAAGGGACACACGCTTGCCGACGACGCCGCTCGCGTACGCGCCGTCCGCGACACCATCACCCAACGCGGCGAAATCCCTATCCTGCGCGTGGATGCCAATGGCGGCTGGACCGTGGAGGAAGCAGTCCAGGCTGCGCAGATGATGATGCCGCTGGACTATATGGAACAGCCATGCGCTACCACTGAGGAGCTCGCCCAAGTGCGCGGCCGCCTCATGCGCGCCGGCCTCTTCGTACGCGTGGCCGCCGATGAGTCCATTCGTAAGGTCGCCGACCCCTATCGCGTCGCCGAGCTGCAGGCCGCAGACGTCGCCGTGGTTAAGCCCGCCCCGCTCGGTGGCGTGCGCCGCGTCCTCGAGGTAGCCCAGCACCTGCGCCAGCGTCACATGGACATCACGGTGGCCTCCGCGCTCGACACCTCCATCGGCATCAATATGGGCCTCGCGGCCGTTGCTGCCCTCCCGCGCATCTACGACGATGAAGACATCGACGTCACCCCGGCCGCCGCTGGACTTGCCACCGGCTCCCTCTTTACAGAAGACGTCACCGCCCCGCGCCCGCTTGTCGATGGCCACCTCCCCGCCGATATCCTCGCCCCCGACCCGGACCGCCTGACTGCCCTCGCTGCCCCCGCCGACCGCCGCGATTGGTGGTTCGACCGCCTTCGCGCCTGCTGGCCTCACCTGTCTGACTAGGTTCTAGAGCAAGCTTTGGTGGAACCGCCACGCCGGAGTCACCAGCGCACGCCGCACCTTTTGCGGACTGCTCTTTAGCCCGCGCACGCTGCGTCGATGCGCCACCGTTTCTTGCACCGTCTCCACCACCAGCTTGAGGTGGTAGTCGGTGCATTCATCAGTAAATTTCAACGGCGCCCACCCATGCTGCACCGCATGATTGGTCTTCCACGTCCCGATGAGAAATTCCCGGTGATTATCTTCCGGCGCGTGATAATAAAGCGAGTCCAAATCCACCACCGTAGTTCCCGCTTCGAAGCCCAAATCCCAGGTATACGGCCCTAGACGGAAATTCGGCACCGGCTTGAGCCCCACCCGCCGCATTTCGTGGTACATCCGCTGCTCCCACTTCGAGGCCGTCCCCACCGGCGCCCGCTCCGCCAACTCGCGCACCGCGTCCCTTTTCTTGCTGGTCACCATCTCTAAATCGGCCGCAAACCTACCCCTCCCGTTGAGCCCGCGATACGCCTGCGCCAGCGCATCCTTCAGCAGCCACTCGCCGCACCGCTCAAAGCTTAGGGCATCTGCTACCGCCTGCGCCGGCAACGCCATCTTTACGCCCCTCACCCGATTCGCCGGCACCGGCCGCGACCTCACCGTATGTACCAGATCATCCGCCTGGGCTCGGCAGTTATTATCCACCCGGATCACCGTCGGCAGCTGCACCTCGCATAAGCCATAGGCCGCGAGCGCCGCCGTTCCCGAAAACACCGCATCCGGATAAAGCTGCGCCACCGCGTTGAGCTTATCTTTCGCGCTCGCCTCCGCAGCGACATAACAATTGCGCCGCAAGCGTAAAAGCGTTCCCTCACTAATCTTGCTGCGGATTTCATAGTCAGTAAGGCCTAATTCCAGTAATTCATTTCTCGTCCACATGTCTCATTGGACTGAAAATCTTCCGGGAAGGTTCCACCTTTCTAATTTCAACGATTTCGTCCATCTAAAACACCTAAACCGTCGACGGTTTTCGCCATATGTATGGACGAAATCGTTGAAAACCGGTGAACCGGAGGAAGATAACCGGCGAACCGCCATAGGAGACTGCCGTCAGTATTAAGACTGCCCAGCCCGCCACCTGTGCGTACGCTAGAGGACATGTCTACTATCAAGGTCCGCGATGCCCACCTGCACAACCTGCGCAACGTCGACGTCGATATGCCCCGCGGCAAGCTCGTCGCGGTCACAGGTGTGTCTGGTTCGGGCAAGTCTTCGCTGGCCTTCGGCACGATTCACGGCGAAGGTCAGCGTCGTTATCTCGAATCAGTAGCGCCCTTCGCCCGCCGCCTCATTAGCTCGGCCGTCGATCCGCAGGTCAGCCAAGTAGAGGGCCTACCGCCGACGGTCGCACTGCAGCAATCGACCTCCGGCGGCGGAGCGCGCTCCACGGTCGGCACAGTCTCCGCACTCTCCAATAGCGTGCGCCTGCTCTACTCGCGCGCCGGGGATAACCCGGAGGGCCTATACTCCGATTCCTTCTCGCCCAATACCCCGGAGGGAATGTGTCCGCAGTGCCACGGCACAGGCGTGGTGCATGAGCCGACTGAGGACTCGATGGTTCCGGATCCCACCCTTTCCATCGAGGAAGGCGCCATCCAAGCCTGGCCGGGCGCCTGGGCCGGCAAGAATTTCCACGACATCCTGATGAACCTGGGCTATGACCTGGATTCGCCCTGGCAAGAGCTGTCACAGAAAGACCGCGACTGGATTCTTTTTACCGAGGAGCGCCCCGTCGTCACGGTCAAGCCCCTGCGCGGCAAGGACCAGATTCAGCGCAACTATGAGGGCACGTGGCGTTCGGTGGCCAGCTACCTGAAGAAGACACTGGCGGAGACCCAATCGGATACCCTGCGCAAGCGCACCCTGTCCTATATGGAATCGCGCGAGTGCGAAACGTGTGGCGGCCGCCGCCTCAATCCGGCTGCGCTGAAGGTGACCTATGCGGGCATGCCCATTGATGAGCTGGGCGCGCTGCCGCTGGATAGGGTCCACGCGGTGCTGAGCAAGCAGAATCCGGAGGAGAACTCGGCCGAGGATTTGCTGCTGCGGCAGATTCTGCCCGCCTTGACCTCGGCGCTCGAGCTTGGCTTGGCGCACCTAAGCCTGGATCGGCCGACGCAGAGCTTGTCCGGCGGCGAGATGCAGCGTATCCGCTTGGCGGCGCAGCTGCGCTCGGGTCTCTTCGGCGTGGCCTATGTGCTCGACGAGCCCTCGGCCGGCCTGCACCCAGATGAGCGCGACGCCGTGATGGACATGTGCCGCCGCTTCATCGCGGCCGGCAATTCCGTGCTCTTGGTGGAGCATGACATGGATTTGGTCGCGCAGGCAGATTGGCTCGTTGACGTCGGCCCGCTGGCCGGCGAGCGCGGCGGCAACGTGGTCTATTCGGGCCCGGTCGAAGACTATGACGCGGACACCCCTACCGCCAATGCGCTGGCTCACCGCACGCTCACGCTTGCCGACGACCCCCGCACCCCCTCCTCCCTCCTCGCCCTCCGCGGCATCAACGCACGCAGCATCGACAACCTCGATGTAGATTTTGGTCTCGGCCAATTCACGGCGGTCGCTGGAGTATCCGGTTCCGGCAAGTCCACCCTGGTTAGTACGGTCCTTGCCGGCCTGCTGCGCCAATCCGCTACGGCCGTCTCCGATGAAGAAGAGACCGAGGAGAAGGGCTGGTCCGTAGAGAGCACGGAAGGCTTTGACCAGGTTAAACGCCTGGTGCAGATTACACAGAAGCCCATCGGCCGCACCCCGCGCTCCACGCTGGCAACCTATACCGGTCTTTTCGATAACGTCCGCAAACTCTTCGCCTCCACCGACGAGGCCAAGCAGCGCAAGTGGACGGTCTCGCGCTTTTCCTACAACGTGAAGCAAGGCCAGTGCCCTACCTGTGGCGGCGCGGGCAAGATCGAAGTGGAGCTGGTCTTTTTGCCGGGCTCGTATACCACCTGCCCAGAGTGCGGTGGTGCCCGCTTCAACGACGAGACCCTCGAGGTGACCTGGCGGGACCGCACCATCGCGGACATCTTGGAGCTGACCGTGGACGAGGCCGCAGAGGTCTTTGCCGAGGAAGAAAAGATTTACCGCGCCATCGCCACGTTGCAGGCCGTCGGCCTAGGCTACCTCCGCTTGGGCCAGGGCGCGCCGGAGCTGTCCGGCGGCGAGGCTCAGCGCATCAAGCTGGCCACGGAGCTGCAGCGCTCCCGCAACTCGCGTCGCGGCCACACGGTCTATCTGCTGGACGAGCCCACCACGGGCCTGCACCCAGCCGATATCGACCTGCTCAATACCGAGCTGCACAAGCTGGCGGATGCGGGCCATACGGTAATCGTCGTCGAGCATGATCTTTCGGTCATGGCGAACGCGGACCGCATCATCGAGATGGGCCCGGGAGCTGGCGAAGATGGCGGCCGCATCATCGCGGATGCCACCCCGGCGCAGGTTGCCGCAGAGGATACCGCCACGGGCCGCGCCTTGAGTGCACGCCGAGCGCATTAAGGGGCGAGCCTTAGCTACCCGTTAGCTGTGGGAGACCTCTCTGGGATCTCACAGCAAAATGGGGTAGAGGTAGAGGGTATGACTACTAAAGGCCCTCATGGCGATAATAATGAAACCCGCAGCTGGTCCAGCCCGGCGGATGATGCCACGCGCCAGATTGGCCGCGTGCCCGATAATGCCGCCGGCCCCAGCCGCGACCAAGCGCGCCGCGAGCACCCCAAGCAGTACTTCCCGGGCGAGCAGCAGCCGCAGAATGAGACTCGTCAATTCGATGCGGCCGCTGGCTATCAGCAGGGCTACGGTCAGCAGCAAAGCTACGGCCAGAACTATCAGCAGCCGGCCGGGCAGGCATATGGCCAGCAATACGCGCAGCAGCCCGAGTACGAGCCGGTGCCGTCGAACTATGATCCGGACCAGCCGGAAAAGCGGAAAAAGAAAAGCGGCGGTGGCGGCGCCATGGCCGGCGTCTTCGCGGCTATTGCGGTGCTAGCCGTACTGGCTGCGGCCGTGCTGTTTTTCCTGTGGCGCAATGCCGCGGACGAGGCAGATAAGCCGGATCCAGAGCCCGTGACGGAGACACTGACCACGCAGGTTCCCACTACCGTGACGCAGACCAATGAGCCGGATACGCAGGATGAAAATTCCAATAAGCTACCGAAGCTGCCGGATTTCCAAAATGAGCTGCCCTCCGATATTCCGACCGAACTACCGCCAGAGGTGCAAGACCAGCTGGATAAAGGTGCCGACGTGGACGTCGAGGGCCTCCTCAATGATCTCTTGGGCGGCGGCGGGCAGCCGGCCGACCAGCAAGGCACTCAGAACTAAGCGCCAGGCACCTGCCCGGTAAGGGAAATGGCGCGCGGGCAGGTAAAATCAGGCGGCATGAATGAATCGATGCAGTTGGCTGAGAAGGTAGCCGCCCAGCTGGCGCGCCACCTCACGGATGTCGTCTTGTGCCCTGGTTCGCGCAACGCGCCGCTGTCGTTGGCGCTTTTAGCACGTGATGATATCCGCGTTCACACCCGCCTCGATGAGCGCGGAGGCGCGTTTACCGCCCTAGGCATGGCGCGAGTGCAGCGCCGCCACGTGGGCGTGGTGATGACCTCGGGAACTGCCGTGGCCAATACCCTGCCGGCCGTGGTGGAGGCACATTATTCCCATACGCCGCTGGCCATCATTAGCGCCGACCGGCCAGAGCGTCTGGTAGGCACGGGTGCCTCCCAAACCATCGAACAACAGGGCATCTTCGGCGTATACGCGAAAACCACCCAGGTCACCAGCGCAGATGATCTGGAGGCGATGTCCCAGCGCTTCCGCACAGACCTGCAAGTACACATCAATGTGGCCTTTGATGCCCCGCTTGTCGACGCCGCCTTGCCCGCCCGTACCTCCGGCGACGGCGTGCGCGAGCCAGCACCGGCCTTTGTGGACCACGGCGAAGTAGCCGTGGACTTGAGCAAGAACACACTGGTCATTGCCGGTGATGAAGCCTGGGAGGTAGAAGGCTTAGAAGACGTGCCGACCATCGCAGAGCCAAGCGCGCCGGGCCCGTACCATCCGGTACATCCGGCGGCGGCGCATATCTTCCGCAAGGCGCAGGTCTCCGCGAATGATTATGTGATCAATACCAAGGTGGAACAGGTCATCGTCGTCGGGCACCCGACGCTGCACCGCAGCGTTTTGGCGCTGATGAATGATCCGGATATTGATCTGGTGGTGCTCTCGCGCACCAAGGACTTCACTAATCAGCGCGGCAACGATGCTCGGTTGGGCACCACTGTCAAGGTCACCGGGGAACCGAGCCGCGAGTGGATCAAGATTTGCGAGGGTGCTACCGACATGGCGGGACAAGCCGTGCGCGAGACTCTTGAGGACGAAGAACTGGGATTTACCGGGCTGCACGTGGCGGCCGCGGTGGGCGATACGCTCTCCGTCAACGACACCCTGGTCCTTGGCGCCTCGAACCCAGTGCGCGATGCCGCATTAGTGGGCCTGCCCTTCGACGGTGTCGATACGTACTCGCCGCGCGGGGCGGCCGGTATTGACGGAACCATTGCCCAGGCCATCGGCATTTCCTTGGCCACGCAATCGCTGGATCCCACCAATTGGCGTGCCCCACGCGTTATGGCGCTGATGGGCGATGTCACCTTCTTGCATGATGCGAATAGCCTACTCATCCCGGAAGACCAACCGCGTCCGGAAAACCTCACCATCGTCGTAGCCAATGACAATGGTGGCGGCATCTTTGAGACCCTTGAGCAGGGGGCCGATGCGCTGCGCGCGTCATTCGAGCCGGCGTTTGGGACGCCGCATGGGGTGGACGTCGGCAAGCTGGCAGAAGCCTACGAGGCAGACTACCGCGAGGTCACTACCCCGCAGGAGCTGCTGGATACGCTGGCGGAACTTAAGGAATACTCCACCGGTATCACCATCGTGGAAGCAAAGACCACCCGTGCCACGCGCCGGGCGCTCACTGAGAAGTTGACCGCAAAGGTGGGCCAGTAAGTGGCTTCGCCGCAGCATAAACCGCACGCAGCCGTGGTGCCGCGCTATACGGCTGCGGTCTATCGTCGCCGCCTGCACCAGCTGACGCTGGCGTTGTATCTGGCCGCGCTCGTGGGTGTGGTAGGCATGGTCATCGGACCGGCGCTAAATGATCACGCCATCGCCGCCCACCCCGCGCGTGCTCTGGCCACGGTCAAAGACGTGGGAATGCTGCGCACCACGGTGGATTTCCAAGACAGTGAGGGGATTTACCACACCCCGAAGCACGGGCTGCTTTATCCCAGCGGCCTGGGTGAGGGGCAGCAGGTGTGGGTGCAATACGCCCTCGATGACCCTGATCTGGTCAAGGTAGAAGGCCGTAAGTGGACGCTGGCTATCATCCCAGCGGCTTCGGTAGGGGTGGTGGCTACACTTATTGCGGCCGCTTTGTGGAAGCTGATTAGCTTCTTTACCCGCCGTGCGGAGAAATAATTAACCAAGATTTTCCACTAGCTTCACCATTAACTTAAGAAAATAGGTCATTATGGTGGCATGCGTGTTGCGATCGTGGCTGAATCCTTCCTTCCCAATGTCAATGGTGTGACCAACTCAGTGCTGCGCGTTTTGGAGCATCTGCACGAGACGGGGCAGGAGGCCATTGTTATCGCGCCGGGCGCCCGCGAAGGCCAAGAGGAAATTCCGGACTACCTCGGATTCCCCATCTACCGCGTGCCCACCGTGCGCGTGCCGCTGGTGGATTCGCTTCCGGTGGGAGTTCCTACAACGGCGGTGGATGAGGCGCTGCGTGATTTCAAGCCGGATATCATCCACCTAGCCAGCCCCTTCGTACTCGGCGCGGCAGGTGCCTTCTCCGCCCGTCAGCAACGCGTGCCGGCCGTGGCGCTGTACCAGACTGACGTCGCCGGATTCGCCACCAAATACCATGCTTCCGCGCTGGCCTATGGCGTCTGGGAGTGGCTGCGCACCATCCACAACTCCTGCCAGATGACCCTGGCACCGTCTTCTCTGACCATCCGGGATCTGGAAAAGCACCACATCAAAAACGTGCGCCATTGGGGACGCGGCGTGAATGCGGAGCTTTTCCACCCATCCAAGCGCTCTGCTGAGCTGCGCCGCAGCTGGGAGCCGAACGGCACGAAGAATATCGTCGGCTTCGTTGGGCGTTTGGCTGCGGAAAAGGGGGTGCACCGGTTATCGGCGCTCAATGGACGCGAAGATATCCAGCTGGTCATCGTGGGCGATGGGCCGGAGCGGCCATTATTGGAAGCCCAGCTTCCTGGGGCCGTGTTTACTGGCGCTCTTTCTGGCGAAGAACTTGCCGCGGCCTATGCCTCTTTGGATGTTTTTGTCCACGCCGGTGAGTTTGAGACCTTCTGCCAGTCCATTCAGGAGGCGCAGGCCTCCGGCGTGCCTACCATTGGGCCGCGTGCCGGTGGTCCGGTAGACCTCATTGAGGAGGGCTATAACGGGCTTTTGTTGGACGTGAAGACCTTTGTGGAAGACCTCCCCAATGCGGTGGATGCGCTGCTCAACCCAGAGATCCATCAGGAGATGCGCGATAATGCCCGCGAGTCCATTTCTTCCAAGACGTGGAAGGCGCTGTGCGAGCAGCTCGTGGGCTATTACGAAGAGGTGCTGGAGGATACCCGCCGGGTGCCCCTGACCATTTTGGGGCAGCGCCCGGAGCTGCCGCGGTGGGCGGCTCGTGCCCTCGGCGCCCGCGTGGCCTAAACTGATCATTTGTGTCTAAGGCAGATCTGGATAAAAAGCCCTTCGATGTGGCGCGCATGTTTGACGCCGTGGGCGAGAAGTACGACCTCACTAATACCGTCTTGTCCTTCGGGCAGGACGCGCACTGGCGCAAGCGCACCCGCGAGCGACTAAACCTACAGCCGGGGGAGAAGGTCCTCGATCTTGCGGCCGGCACCGCCGTATCCACCGTGGAATTGTCCAAGTCCGGTGCGTGGTGCGTGGCATGCGATTTCTCCCGCGGGATGTTGGCCGCTGGCCGTGAGCGTGACGTACCCAAGGTGGCCGGCGATGGCATGAAGCTGCCGTTTGCGGATAATACTTTTGATGCGGTGACCATCTCTTATGGACTGCGCAATATCCACGACTTTGAGCTCGGGCTGCGTGAAATGGCGCGCGTGACCAAGCCGGGCGGGCGTCTAGCGGTGGCGGAATTTTCCACCCCGGTGGTGCCGATTTTTGGCACCGTGTACAAGGAATACTTAATGCGCCTGTTGCCGCCGGTGGCGCGCGTGGTTTCTTCTAATCCGGATGCCTATATCTACCTCGCGGAGTCCATTCGTGCATGGCCGGGGCAAGAGGAGCTCGCGGCGGCTATCAATCGCAATGGCTGGGCCGAGGCTGGTTGGCAGAACCTTACCTTTGGCATCGTGGCGCTGCACTCGGCGGTCAAGCCCGCCTAGGTGCGGGCCTGGGCCCGCGCCTAGAGACATGAGAGGGACGGGGACTAAGCCGCGGTGGAATCCCACAGGGGAGTATCGCGGCGGAGAGACGATACGGTGCGGCCAGCAGCGCGCCAGGTGCGCGCGATGAGGTCGCGGTCGTCGTCAGTGATGAGATTGCCCATCAGGCGTGCGGCGGCCGGCATGAGCATGCGGCCGATGGGCCCGCGCAGGGCCAGCGGACCGGCAATCGGGAGGAACTGCGGGTAGGTCAAAAGGCGCGCGGCCGTGCGGGCGAGGAGGAAGGATTCGCCGTAGTGTTCGCGCAGGACGGCTGGCCAGGCGAGGGTGAAATCCTTTGGGCCGAGTAGATCCACGGCAAGCGCGGCAGTCTCCAAGCCATAATCGATGCCTTCGCCGTTGAGGGGGTTGATGCAGGCGGCGGCATCGCCGATGAGCATCCAATTGGCACCGGCCACGTTGGATACCGCGCCGCCCATGGGCAGTAGAGCAGAGGTGACGTGTTCAATCCCCCCTAGTCCCCACTCGGGGCGCTGCTGGGCGGCGTAGAACTCGAGCAGCTTCTTGGTGTTGATCTTGGCGGGGCGCTGCGCGGTCGAGAGCGCGCCAAGGCCGATGTTGACCTGGCTGATCTCAAGGCCGAGCGGGAAGATCCACCCGTAGCCCGGCTGCACCTCGCCGTCTTCGTCTTTAAGCTCCACGTGGGAGTGCATCCAGGGCTCATCGGCATGCGTGGAAGAAGCATAGGAGCGTGCGGCGATTCCATAGACTTCCTCGCGGTGCCAGGTGCGGCCAAGTTTCTTGCCAAAGGTAGAGCGCACGCCATCGGCCACAATGACCCACGTGGCGTGTACGGTGGCTTCGCCCACGCGGAAAGACGTCACGCGGTTTCCTTCGAGCATGGGATCGGTAGCGGGGGTGCCGGTGATAAGGGTGGCGCCGGCGTCTACGGCGGCGTCGACAAGCAGGGCATCAAAGCGATAGCGTGGCAGGGCCGTACCCACCTGGGAAGGGTAGGTCTTCGGCCACGGCGCGGTAATATCGCCGCCGTATCCGTGCAGCTTCAGGCCGCGATTGCGGTAGGAGGCGTTGACCTTAAGGCCCAGCTCGTCGAGCTGATGCATCGCGCGTGGGGTGAGCCCGTCACCGCAGGTTTTCTCGCGGGGAAACGTCGCGGAATCAATAAGGAGGGTGTCCAAGCCCGCGCGTGCGGCGTGAATCGCGGCGGCGGCTCCGGCAGGTCCAGCGCCAATGATGGCGACTTCGACATAGGTTTGGGAATCGATCTGCTCCGACATGAGGACTATCATTGCATGAGTTCGCCCCCTCGAGTGTGTTTAGGGGCGCGGATTGGACTACGGTAGGTAATCGATTATCTCTGGCTTTTAGTTGCAAGGAACACTATTTAATGACTCACGGTCAATCGCATGCCACGCACGTGGATCTTGGTGATCCGCAGCTCAACGAACGCATTGGTGCGGGCATGGAAGCAGTAGAAGACAAGCTGCGCAGTGAAATCGACCGCGGCCAGGACTTCTTAAAGGATAAGGTCAGCCACCTGTCCAAGGCCGGTGGCAAGCGCTTTCGCCCTATGATGGCGCTATTGGCCTCCGAGTATGGTTCGCGTCCGGGCTGCGAAGAGGTTGTTAAGGCCGCCACCGTCGTGGAGATGGTGCACGTGGCCACTCTTTATCATGACGATGTCATGGATGAGGCAGACCGCCGTAGGGGCGTGGAATCCGCGAATTCGCGGTGGAATAATTCCGTGGCCATCCTCGCCGGCGATGCGCTCTTGGCGCATGCCTCCCGCCTGATGAGCGAGCTGGATACCCACACCGTAGGCCACTTTGCCGATACCTTTGAAGAGCTGGTTACCGGCCAGATGCGCGAGACCATCGGCGCGGGCGAGGCTAATGCCGTGGAGCACTATACGGCGGTTATCCGCGAAAAGACCGCCGTGCTCATTGCCTCTGCGGGCTACTTGGGCGCCTATCACTCCGGTGCCTCGGCCGAGCATGCCGCAGCCCTGCACCGCATTGGTGGTGCCATCGGCATGATCTTCCAGATTGTGGACGATGTCATCGACATCTTCTCCGACCCTAAGGAATCCGGCAAGACCCCGGGCACGGACCTGCGTGAGGGCGTATTTACCTTGCCGGTTCTCTATGCCTTGGAAGAAGAGGGTGAGGTGGGCGATAAGCTGCGTGAGCTGCTCACTGGGCCGCTGCATTCCGACGCCGAGGTGGAGCGTGCCATTGAGCTCCTGCACCAATCTGGCGGCCGACAGAAGGCGCTGGAGGACATCACTGCCTACTTGCGCGTGGTAGAGGAGCAGCTCGCCGTGCTGCCGGAGAATTCGGCCAGCCAGGCCCTGCGCCAATTGGCGGATTACACTGTGCGCCGCGTGGGCTAGCTGCTTGGCGACGCCCTCCTCTATCGTCTTTTCCCCTTATGTGCTGGCGATTTGTAGGTAGGTGGGTGGTTCGTAGTAAAGTACTTACTCGCACCACACAGTGCATGCCAGGTTGCCCGAGCGGCCAAAGGGAGCGGACTGTAAATCCGCCGGCATTGCCTTCAGAAGTTCGAATCTTCTACCTGGCACAGAATGAACCCCGCAAGCAGATGCTTGCGGGGTTTCGTCGTACCTGCAGTCGTGAGACGGGTGCTACCGGCAGGGCTCCTGTCTGCGGGACCTTTGAGCCCTGTGGAACACCGCATCACCGATGAGGGATACAGCTAGGAATATCCCAGCGGCCGTGAAGTAGAAAAATCCATCTCCTAACCTACGAGAAATATCCGGCAATGAGGTGGAATCCGATCCCGCCAGGGCCTTGGCAACGTATACCGCATTCAAACCGCCAATGAAATAGCCGAGGCAGAGCAATGATGAAATACCAACTGCAATCTTTAGCAGAATTGTTAAGGATGAATGGCGGGGTTCTGTAATCTTTAACTCCTCTCATTTTGGCCTTCAGGACCAGCAAACTACACCTTCCTAAGGTGCTGTGTACAAACAGGCGTGCTCGGTAGCCACACCATCAGTCACAGAAAGTCACTGTAGAGATGAAGGTATGAGGTTTAGCGATAGGATATGGGATATGAAGAAGATCCGAACGATGCTGGACGGGGTAAACGAGATTCACCTATTTCAAAGCCAGCGAGTAGCGCAGGCAGCGCAGCAAGCGCATCTGCGCAATCGGACTCGCAGTTATCGGGCGCACCGCAAAATAAACGCAGCGATTTCCCACCAGTTGGAGGAGCGCTCCCTGGCGTAAATAGACTTTCTAACCTTGACGACCAAATTGCTGTGTGGGCGCATCAGGGGCCAACTCCGCATCCACAGATAATCAAACAGCACAATGACATTCAGCCGGGCGCAGGCGATCGGATTATGGAGGACGCTCATGCAGATATTGTCCTCGATAGGAAAGTTACAGCAGAATCTTTCGAGTACGCGATATTTGAATCAAAAGTACGGCTCTTTACGGCCGTAGGTGTCATTTTCGGCGCGCTCATCCTTATACCGGCGATACTCGTTCTTTTTGACCCACCGGAATCGATAGTTGGTACTGCGGCGGTGGGCCTGGCGGCAGCAAGCCCACTAGTCCGCACCCTCATTGGCCCTAAGCAATCTCAGAAGGACCAGTTAGAGAGCGTGGAGCGGGGAGGGGTTTAAATCTCGAAGTAGGCGCGCAGGTCGGCCGCAATAGCATCGAGGCGGTCGGCGTCGGGGGATTCGATGTAGCACTTCAGCTTCGGCTCGGTACCAGAGGGGCGAACGATGACGCGGTCATCGTTGTTGGTGAAGAACTTGGATCCTTGGGCGAATTTCTCTACCTTCGCCACGGGCGAGCCAGCCAGTTCGGTGGGCGGGGTAGATGCGACCTTATCCATCGCTTGGGCGATGATGCTGAGGTCATCTACGCGGAAGGTCAGCGGTTGGGTATACAGGGCCCCAACGGCGGCATAGATGCCCTCCAATCGCTCCAGCAGGGTGGTTCCTGCGGACTTGCACTCGGCTGCGAGGCTGGCGAGCACTACGGAGGTTGCGATGCCATCCTTGTCACGGACAGCGGTGGGATCGGGGCAGAATCCAATGGCCTCCTCATAGCCAAAGGCGAGATCCGGGGTTCGTGCGATCCACTTGAAGCCGGTCAGCGTCTCTTCGTGGCCGAGGCCGTAGTGCGCGGCGATGCGCCCGAGCAGGCGGGAGGAGACGAGGGAATTGGCAAAATTGCCGGTCGCCCCGCGGCGGGCCAGATAGTCGCCCAAAAGGGCACCGGTTTCATCGCCGGTGAGCTGGCGCCAGGAGCCAGAAGCAGTAGGTACGGCGGCGGCGCAGCGGTCGGCGTCGGGGTCATAAGCGATAAGGATATCGGCGCCGATCTCCTCAGCGTGGCGGATACCCAGATCAAGGGCGCCGGGCTCTTCCGGGTTGGGGAAGGAGACGGTGGGGAAATCCGGATCCGGTTGGGCCTGCTCAGGAACTAGCGAGACGCGGAAGCCACAGCGGGTGAGAAGTTCTTTGCCCAAGGCAGCACCAACGCCGTGCATGGCCGTGAGCGCGATGGTGACATCGGAGCTTTCGCCTACGAGTTGTGCCGCGCGGTCGAGGTAGTCGGCGCGGGTATCGACGTTCTCGACATTCGCCGCAGAAAGCGGGATTTCATCGGCATGAGGTGCCGCGGCGATGGCTTCCGCGATTTCGGCATCGGCGGGCGAGATAAGTTGCACGCCTTCCGCAGGGCCGGTGGCGATGCGGCCGCCCAAGTACACCTTGTAGCCATTATCGGCCGGCGGATTATGCGAGGCGGTAACCATGATGCCAGCATCTGCCTTGAGCTTGTGTACCGTGAAAGCGGTCAGCGGGGTGGGGTTTTGTGCGGGCAAAACCAGGGCCCGGCCGCCAGCTGCGGAGATGACCTGCGCCGCATCGCGTTGGAACTGCGCGGAGCCGTGGCGGGCATCGCAACCAATGGCCACGACTGGGGTATCGACCTGCTGCTTGAGCCATGTGATGAGCCCGTAGGTGGTGCGGATGACCACGGCGCGGTTCATGCGGGACTCACCCGGGCCCACGGCGGCGCGCAGGCCCGCGGTGCCAAAGGCCAGGAGGCCGGCGAAGGCGGAGGCGAGCTCGGCGGTATTGCCCTCCTCAATCCAGGTCTTTACCTGGCGGGCGGTATCCGGATCAGGGTCGTGCTCGGCCCACGTACGGGCGTAGTCATAATCTACGGCGGCGTTCGACATGGACTAGAGCTCCTCGAGGATCTTGGCGGAGGAGGACAGGCCCAAGCGGGTCGCGCCAGCCTCAATCATGGCTAGGGCATCCTTCGCGGTACGGATGCCGCCAGAGGCCTTCACGCCTAACCTATCGCCTACGGTCTCGCGCATGAGCTTTACGGCATGCACGGAGGCCCCGCCGGCCGGGTGGAAGCCAGTGGAGGTTTTAACAAAGTCCGCCTGGGCGGCTGCGGCGGCCTTGCAGGCGAGGACAATGGCGTCGTCGGAAAGCGCGGCGGATTCAATGATGACCTTGAGAACCTTGCCCGGGATGGCATCGCGCACGGCCTGGATTTCGGCCTGCAGATCCTCGGCGCGGCCTTCGATGGCTAGCGGGATATTGATGACCATGTCCACCTCTTCGGCACCATCGGCAACCGCGCGGGCTGCCTCAGCGGCCTTGATCTCCGGCTTTACTGCCCCGGAGGGAAAGCCGACGACGGTGGCAATGTGCAGGGAGTCAGGAACCTCGATGGGCAGGGCGGAGGGGGAAACGCATACGGAGTAGGTGCCCAGCTCGGCTGCCTCATTTACCAGGGCGCGGAATTGTTCCGGGGTGGCCTCCGGCTTGAGCAGGGTGTGATCGATGATGGATGCAACGTCGGTGCGGGAAGTCATAATTTTCTCCTTAACGGGCTGGGCGGGATTCGGAACGGGCCATCTTGAGGTCAGAAACTACGTATAGGGCAATGCCAATAGCAGCCACGGTGGCCAGGATCCACAGCACGGTGTTATAGCTAGCGAGGTCCTGCAGCTTGGCGGTATAGGCAATGCCCAGCGGGATGGCGATATTGATGGTCAGGTTATAAAAACCAATGGCGATGCCGGACTTGACGGCGCTGATATTGCGCAGCGCGGTATTAACCAGCGGCGCGTACATCAGTGAAAAGCCGGAGGCGAAGGCCACGATGGCTGCGATGAGAATAGCGACGTGGAGTTGCACAAAAAGCGCGGCCATCACCAGTGCGCCGGCAACTAAGGCGAAGGCGGTGTAGATGGTGGCGCGGGAGGATAAAACGGTGCCGATCTTTCCGGAGAAGATGCCGATGAGGATGGCGCAGATATAGCCCGGGATCATCAACAGGGAGGCTTTATCGATATTCATGCCGTGCAGGTCATGCGCCGCAAAAGGCAGCAAGAAGATGAAGCCCATCTGGGTGGAATAGACGAAGAAGACCATGAGGATGGTCCACACGTAGCGGCCGTTGGTGAAAAACTCCGGGGTGACCACGGGATACTTGGCGTGGCCGATGTGGTAAACAAAGCCCACCACGCCGAGGACAGCCACGATGAGATATACCCAGTCGAACTCCTGCATGAATAAGGTCAGGCCAGTGGCAAAGACGGCGATGAAAAATAGGCCGAGCACATCGAGGTGTCCCTCCACGGCCTCATCTTCTGGCACCAGCTTGATGATTGGTGGGATGGTCAGAATGAGGATGAGCGGGATTAGGAACATCGCCGTCCACGAGACATAGGTGGAAATAAAGCCAGAGGTCAACGCGCCGATGAGCAGGCCGGCTTGGAAAGCGGCGGTGGAAAAGCCCAGGTAGGTCTTTTGATCGGCCTCGCTCAAGTGCTTGGTCACGTAAATGACATAAAGCGTCTCCGCGGCGGCGAGGCCGGCGGTTTGAATGAGACGACCGGCCAGCACCATGGGCCAGAAGCTAGAAAAGGCGAAGGCTAAAATCGATCCCACGGCAATGAGGACAACGCCGGTGAGCATGAGCTTGCGGATGGAAATGGAATCCGCCAGCGCGGCATAGACCACAGCACCGATGCCGATGATGACGCCGGCGAGGGAAGCCTGGAGGGAGGCGGTCTTAACGGAAAGGTCGAGCGCCTGGGCAATCGGCATGGTCATCGTCTTAAAGCCGTTATCAATAACCAGAGAAAAGACAAAGACGAAGAGCAGGATGGGGACGGCAACTTTGGGGTTTAGCGCGGGACCTGGCCGCTTGTCCTGCGGGGAAGCAGAGGTAGTAGAAGAAGTCACGGGGAAGGCGTCCTTTTAGTCGAGCGCGTTAAGCGGCAGCGCGAGTTCAATCATGGTGCGGAAGGCGGTTTGACGCTCTTCGGCAGAAAGCTTGGTACCGTGCACGAGGTTGTCGGATACGGTGAAAAGCCCCAGCGCGTCGACGCCGGCTTCGGCCGCGGTGGCATAAAGCGCTGCGGATTCCATCTCGACGCCGAGCACGCCCATGTGCGCCCAGCGTTCGTTGACGGATTGGTCAAAGTTATAAAAGATATCCGAGCTCAAGATATTGCCCACGTGAATGTGTGCCTGCTGCTTCTCGGATTCATCCACCAAAGCCTTGAGGAGCTTCCACGAGGCGGTCGGAGCGTAGCTGCCCGGCAGGTTGTACTGGCTCAAGAAATTGGAATCGGTGGAGGCGGAGGAGGCGACGATGACATCGTGCAGCTCGATGTCTTCTTGCATAGCGCCGATGGAACCGACGCGGATGAGCTTCTTTACGCCGTAGTTGTGGATGAGCTCCCAGGAGTAAATGCCGATGGAGGGAATGCCCATGCCGGTGCCCATGACCGAAACGGGGTTGCCTTTATAGGTGCCGGTAAACCCCAGCATATTGCGCACGCCGTTGAACTGGACGGTGTCTTCCAGGAAGTTTTCGGCGATGAATTGTGCGCGTAGTGGGTCGCCGGGCAGCAAGATGGTTTCTGCAATGGGCGCGCCCTGCGGGTTGATGTGTGGGGTGGCAATGTCGGTAGCGGACATAGCTTCGCTCCTCGGTGTGGGGGGGATTTTACACACTTAGCTTAACCCCGCAGGAACCCATGTCAATGACGCAATTTACAATTGTTCAACATTTGTGGGAGGACTCACTAGCCCAGTCCACGAGCTTGCGCGCGGTGGCCTGATCTGTGACCAGATGGGTAGCCAATCCCTTGCGCAGCGCCACCCATATGGCCCGCGCCTTAGATGCGCCGCCAGCTACCAGCACCCGGGTGGGGCGCGTGGCCAAGTCTGCGAGGCTGATGCCCACGGTGCGGGCGTCTACGGCCGGGCAGGCTACTTCCCCGCAGGCGTCGAAGAAGCGCGAGCACACATCACCCACAGCATTGTCTGCAATCTGCTGTTTCTCGGCCGCGGTCAGATAGCCCAGGTTGAAAGCTAAAGATTCCTGCTCGGCCGAGCCCACCGTAAAGACCGCCACGCTTACCGACGCCCCCTTATGCAAAATCTGCCCAATATGCCTATCGCGCTCCACCCACTGCTTGGCCTCCGCGGAATCGAAGATGCCCGGCAGCGGTAAAAGGTGGGCCTCGGCATTGAAGGCGTGGGCAAAGGCCTGCAGGGTGTAGAAGTCTTTAGTGGATCGCTCCGTGTGTGAGTGGCCACCTTTTAGTTGTACAATCTCTACGCCTTCCCGTGGCTGTCGCCGCAGGTGAGAAGCGACGGCGGACATCGTCTCGCCCCAAGAGAGGCCGACGCTGGTGCCATCCTCAATGAGTTCTTCCATGAGGGCGGCGCCGGCGCTGCCCAGGTCTGCTAGGGGAGAACCGCCGGGTGGGGTGGTGGTCACGCGGACGTCGGCAAGCGCAAAGCGTTGGCGTAGTTGGCCCACTAGTTCATCGGATTGCTCCCGCGGATCGGCAATGCTGATGGTGACAAAGCCGCGCGCGGAGGCGTGGCTGAGCAACTTGGACACCGTGGGCCGGGAAACCCCAAGATGATGGGCAACCTCGGCCTGAGAGAAGCCGGAGTTGTAGTACAACTTTGCGGCGTCAATGGACTGGGCATCCTTCTGATCCAACATGCCTTTCATTCAAGCACATTCACATGCGCGATAAGGTGTCATAAAAGCTTCCCATTTTTGCGCTCTGACGTGGCGATTTGTGTAAAACGTTGCAAGCGGGTTAGATTATTGGAGTCCGCAACGGAGAGCACAACGAAATAGCGATGTGTTCAACGCTAGGATGTGCCCCCTTAGCTCAGTCGGCAGAGCGTTTCCATGGTAAGGAAAAGGTCGACAGTTCGATTCTGTCAGGGGGCTCCATTCATGTTCGGAGGAAGAAATTCCCCAAGGTGAATATGGCGGTGTAGCTCAGTGGTAGAGCAAGCGACTCATAATCGCTGTGTCGCGAGTTCAATTCTCGCCATCGCTACCGGGAAAGAAAGGCGCCCGTAGGGCGCTTTTTTATTACCGCGCTGAAGGCTTTGCAGACCCGCCTGGTTTCAGATTGGAACTATGGCTCTGGTAAGGTCTTCAACGCTTGATGCTGAGGCATTAAGAGATAAAAGAATAGGGGCGTGGCGCAATTGGTAGCGCAACGGTCTCCAAAACCGTAGGTTGCAGGTTCGAGTCCTGTCGCCCCTGCACAGTAAACCCCGTCACTTGATTTCAGGTGGCGGGGTTTGTTCATGCCATATTTTCCCGGTCGAGCCTTGCTCGCCGCTGTGCTCGCCCAATGTATCCAAGGCCACGTCTTATAAATGCGGTGGTCAGCTTTTCATGCAGTGCAAGCTTTGCTAGGGTTGACAAAGTTATGGAGGTGCGCGTTAAGCGCCCTATTAGATTTAGTTCCCAAGGAGGGTTAGCTGTGAGCGATGAGCAGCAGCCGAAGAATTCGGGTGCACCGCGCCCGACCGGTAAGCGTCAGCTCTCTGGTGCGGCTACCACGTCCTCCGCGGACTACGCCGATAAGCACGTCGTCCGCGTAGAGGATAAGAATCACGATGACACCCCAGGTGGTGGCGTAGCCGCTTTCCCTGGCGAGGTGGCAACTGAGATGAAGAAAGTGGTGTGGCCGACCGCTAAGGAGATGCTGCAGTACACCCTCATTACCTTTGCCTTCCTCATCGTCATGACCGTTTTGGTGTGGGGTGTGGACGCTCTGGCCGGTCTCGGAGTTGAGCAGGTTCTCTCTGATTAGTAAGATAGCCGCATAATCTTTTATCCCGCTGTTTCCACTGAAGGAACGGCGGGATACTTTTTGCCCATACGCGGGCGGGTAGGCTAGTCCTACGCAACGCGCCGAGGAATTTTTGGAGTAAGAATCATGAGCGACGAGAATAACGTCGAAACCGTAGGCACCTCCCTAGAGGAGGCTATGCAGGCCAACGTGCAGGAGCAGGCGGCAGAGCACGCTAGCTCCGTTGAAGAAGCACAGCAGGAGGACGCTACCCCAAGCGCGCCCGCAGTAGAAGAAGCAGCAGAGTTCACCGACGCTGCAGGCGAGTCTGCGGAGGCAGCCGAGGCACCGGGAGCGGAATCGGAATCGGCAGCAGCCGACGCCGAGGGCGCGGCAGAGGCCGCAGCTCCAGAGGCTGGCGAGGATGAGTCCGAAGACGCCGCCTACCGCAAGCGCCTGCGTGCGTTTACCCGCGAGCTGAAGAAGCAACCGGGCCAGTGGTACATCATTCAGTGCTACTCCGGTTACGAAAACAAGGTAAAGACCAACCTGGACATGCGTGCCCAGACCCTCGAGGTGGAGGACTCTATCTTCGAGGTTGTCGTTCCTATTGAGCAGGTACTTGAGAACAAAGACGGCAAGAAGAAGATTGTGAAGCGCAAGCTGCTGCCGGGCTACGTCCTCGTCCGCGCCGAACTCAATGACGCCGCTTGGTCCGTCATCCGCGAAACCCCTGGTGTGACCTCCTTCGTGGGCAACGAGGGCAACGCCACCCCGGTTAAGACCCGCGATGTGGCTAAATTCCTGATGCCGAACGAAGCACCGTCCACCAAGGGCGATGCCGCCCCGAATGAGGCCGAGGGCGAGCAGGTCGTGGCCATGCCAGAAAAGGAAGTGGCAAAGAAGTACGCCCACGACTTCGAGGTAGGCGAGGCAGTGACCATCCTGTCCGGCCCGCTGGCCGCAGTCTCCGCCACCATTTCCGAGATCGACCCAGAGACCGGCAAGATGCAGGGACTGGTATCCATCTTTGGTCGCGAGACCCCAGTGGAGTTGTCGCCGACCGAGATCGAGCGCATCTCCTAAAAGTGATTTTGTGCAGGGCGCACGGTGTTCTAAACTGGAACGCCGTGCGCCTTTGGCGTGCGTATAAGAAAAACGTTTCATCCTCCGGTGGCCCACTGAAGGTGAGCATCCGGACGGGATCCCGTTATTCATCGTGGCGGCTATCCCGGTAACACAGGAAAGAGGTAATTCGATGGCTCCTAAGAAGAAGGTATCTGGCTTCATCAAGCTGCAGATCGAGGCAGGCGCCGCTAACCCGGCACCGCCAGTTGGCCCGGCACTGGGTGCCCACGGCGTCAACATCATGGAATTCTGCAAGGCTTATAACGCCGCTACCGAGAACCAGCGTGGCAACGTGGTTCCGGTTGAGATCACCGTCTACGAGGACCGTTCCTTCGACTTCAAGCTGAAGACCCCGCCGGCAGCCAAGCTGCTGCTGAAGGCCGCTGGCATCAAGAAGGGGTCCGGCGTTCCACACACCGACAAGGTCGGCTCTGTGTCTTGGGACCAGTGCAAGGAAATCGCAGAGACCAAGTTTGCGGACCTGAACGCACGTGACATCGAGAACGGCGCTCGCATCATCGCCGGTACCGCCCGCTCCATGGGCATCACCGTTGATGGCGCACCGGAGAAGTAAAAACTTTATGTGGTAGGGCCAGCTACGGCCCGCCGAACACCACACCAATCCAGAAAAGGAATTGTTAAATGAGCACCAAGTCTAAGGCTTATAAGGCCGCTGCGGAACTGGTAGATAAGTCCCGCCTGTACCGTCCGATCGAGGCCACCAAGCTGGCTAAGGAGACCTCCTCCAAGAACTTCGACGCCACCGTTGATGTTGTTTTCCGTTTGGGCGTTGACCCGCGCAAGGCTGACCAGCTGGTTCGCGGCACCGTTTCCCTGCCTAACGGCACCGGTAAGGACGTTCGCGTTGCTGTCTTCGCAGAGGGCGAGAAGGCTACCGCCGCTCAGGAAGCTGGCGCTGATATCGTCGGCACCGCTGAATTGATCGAGCAGATCAACGAGGGCAACATCGACTTCGACGTTGCTATCGCCACCCCGGATCAGATGGCCAAGGTTGGCCGCGTTGCCCGCGTCTTGGGCCCGCGTGGTTTGATGCCGAACCCGAAGACCGGCACCGTTACCGCAGACGTTGCTAAGGCAATCTCTGAGGTTAAGGGCGGCAAGATCTCCTTCCGCGTTGATAAGGCTGCTAACCTGCACGCCATCATCGGTAAGGCTTCCTTCGATGCTGAGAAGCTGGCTGAGAACTACGGCGCCCTCATGGATGAGATCCAGCGCCTGAAGCCTTCTTCCGCTAAGGGCATCTACATCAAGCGCGCTACCATCTCCACCACCTCCGGCCCGGGCATCCCGGTTGACGGTTCCGTGGTCAAGGATTACACCGCTTAAGCAGTTATCACGTACTGCGTTTAAGGTTAAAGGGCTTAGAGGCAATTCCTCGAAGCCCTTTTTCTATATCTCGAGCCACTAGTAGTTATGTGGCGTCAATATCGTCTGGCACCCATTCGCTGCCGTCGTAGTAGACGTTTCGAGCCAAGGGAATCTGGTGCGAAGCAGACTCGAGGATGTGCATAAAATATCCGGCCGTGTTGGGAATGGCGAGGGTATCTCCTACGGCAATGCCCGCTGGGAAGTCCAGTTCGCGGCGCAGAATCACCTCGTCTTCAATGCAGTAGGCACCGACTACAAAGCCGGTACGTCGCTCGCGGGAGACCTCCTTTGCTGAACCGGCTGTAGGCACGAGGAGGGGGTCTAGCAGGATGTCATCCGCGGCGGTCCGGCACTGCGTGCGATTCATCGCCACACCGATAAGGGGCAGGCCATCAGAACGTTCTTTGAGAAAGCTCACCTCGGCGAGGATGACACCACAGCCGTCGAGGAGGCTGCGGCCCGGTTCTAGATGGAGGGCGATGTCCCGCTCTCGCAGGGCACCACCGGCGTTGCCGTAGCCGGGGACCTCACCGGAGAGAAGTTGGTTCAGCCACTGACCGCGCGTCGGTTCCTGCCAGAATGGGTAAGTATTGGAGAGCGGATCCGATTTCCAGGTAAAGGGGTCACCGGTACCAGCGCGTTGCGCAGAGATACGCGCTGTGTAGTTTTCCCACTGCTCGCGGGATTCTAAATAGCTCATGGGCACGCCGCCGCCGATATCGATGAAATTAGCGGGTTGGTTCATTGCGCGTAGGTGCTCGACTAGAGCAATGGCCTCTGCAAGGGCGGTGCGGCGATCCGCCTCGCTATAGCCATGCAGGTGGACGTGGACACCCACGGCACGAAGCTCCGTGGGCCACTCCGCTTTCTGCCATGCAGGTAGCCTTTCCCCGAAGCGGGTCGGTGGTAAATCATCTGGATCTGGAGCAAGGCGCGGTGCCACGCGGGCGGTAGTTTCTAAAGCTCGGGCGATGGCGGCGATGCGGCCGCATTCTGCGCGAGAATCGCACGATATAGTAACGCCACGCGAAATCGCGAGGCGGAGCAAACCATCGCTTTTGATAGCAGCGCTGAGGATGATGCGCTCTGGGGCTACATCGCGCTCGAGCACTTGGCGTAGCTCGTTCTCACTGGCTACATCCACGCCGAGTCCACTCTCGCGAGCGGCGTCGACAAAGCACAGCGCCTTATTGGCTTTGCGGGCGAAAAATACCCGAGTTTTCACGTCGTGGGAAGCACCGGCGTCTAGTAGCTCTTGGGCATTGTGGCGCAGTGGCGCGGGATTAAGCACGTTTACCGGAGAACCATAGCGCGAGGTGAGTGCGCTAACTTCTTGCGGGTTCTCCACGAGCTCTTGCATCCACTGCTCCCATCGGGCACGCAGCGGGACGGTGCCATGGACCGGCAGTGGGGCAACGGGAGGGGTGGTCATGGGTTTCCTACTTTCTCCGCCCAGCGGGGGATGTCATCGTGTACTAAACGGTTAAGAGAGTCATGCCCGGGCAGGGAGAGCTCATTCATGCGGCCAATTTCCACCACACCAGGAACGTTATGGAAGGGGGAGGGGGTGGCTTGGGGAGCCACAGTGGCGTCGATAAGCAGGTCCACGCCGCCCTTCTCCCGCCAGGAATCTATCTGCTCAGGAGTGCCTAGATACTGGGTATCCACCACCCCGGAGTGGATGAGCTCGAGCAGACGCCTGGCTGTGACCGGTGGTGGGCCGAAGGCCACCCGCTCAAGGGTGCGTGAGAGCTCGCGGAACCCGGGCATTGGGCCGTGTGCCTGGTGCCAATCGACGCAGTCTTGGAAGACCCCACGAAAAGCCGCGCCCACGGCCGTGGCCGGAGTCAGGGGACCAGTACCCTCGACCGCACGGAGGGAAGCCTCGAGCTCAGCGAGCGCAGCGCCAGTGAAATCCTGACCATCAATAACGGCTGCTAGTTCCGCACTAGAGAAGTCACCGAACTCGGCTGCGGCCCCGATGAGGATCTCGCGCAAATCTGCGGCGTTAGTGATGTGCGCACAGGCCTGCCGCCACCGCGTCGAAACCTCCGGCAGCGGTGCCTCCGGAGAGGGCTTTACCTCCATAAATCGCCCGCTGCGGCTAACCGGATAAATGACCTCGGCGGTATCGCCATAAAGCAGGCATACATCGATAAAGCTTAAGGCGGCACCGCGCACGCCGATTCGCCGTGGAGCGCTAGGGAGGTCGGCGCCGAAATAGAGACCGGTGACGGGCACACGCGAAGTTTCGTGGACCAAGGAACCAGCATGGAGATGGTCGTGTCCGGTGCAGACCAGGACGTCGTCGAAGGGGGTGCCGTCGACCATGAAGCCTTCTCCGTCATTACTCACTTCGCTCACGCGGTGCGGCAGGTGGCGGATGCCAACGTGCGCCGGCGCGCGCTGCAATGCGGCGGACCAGGTATCAGCGAGGAATTGGCCCACTTCGGCGCGCGGTGGGAAGGCATCGGTGGTGTCCCCACCGCGGCGGGCCCGCCATGCGTTGAAATTATCGTGGGCGGTGGTGACGATGGCGCAGTTGACGTTGAGGCGCCAGTGGGGCGGCTGCTGCGGGCGGTAGACAGCGCCTGAACCGGCCGGATACGGGTCGAAGACCGTGACATCGATGGGGATGCGGGCGCGCTCGATGAGTTCCTCTACGGCCCAGAGACCGCGCGGACCGCCTCCGATGATGGCAATGCGTCGGGCAGGCTTAGCGGAAGTCACTGCGCCGTCCCTTCGCTGCGCGCGGCAAGTTCGGCAGGTGAAATGCCGAAGTTTTCGCACACCCAGGAATCGTTATAGATAGTGTCTAAGTAAGGCTGGCCGGCGTCGTGTAGCACGGCAACCACCTCCGCCCCCGCCGGCAGGGAGGGGGCGAGGCGCTGGAAGGCTGCGATAACAGCACCGCCGGAAGCACCCGGCAGCAAACCCTCGGCCCGGGCGAGCCTGCGGGCGGCCACGATGGCCTCGAGATCGGGGACCCGCTCGACGGAGGAGGGCGAAAATTTGGTGGATAGGTCGGTCACGATACCTGCGCCATAGCCGGGCAGCATGCGGGTGCCACGCTCACCGCCGAAAAGTACGGAGCCCTCTGCATCAACGCCGATTGTTTGGGTACTGGCTCCCACCTCGGAAAGTTTGCGGACACAGCCGCCAAGGGTTCCGGTGGTACTCATAGCTACGAGCACATGGCTGGGTGCCTGCCCGAGTTGCTCCAGGATCTCAGTCATAGTGCCCTCCGCGTGGGCGTGGAAGGCGGCTTCATTGGAATACTGGTTGAGGTTGAAAGAATCGGGGATCTCTTCCAATAGCTCGGCCACGCGGGTGCGGCGGGCGGTGAGCCAATCGCCGGTTTCAGGATCTGGGTGGTCGAGCAATTCCACGTGTGCGCCATAGGCCCGCATGGTGGCCACCGTAGAAGCGTTGACGCGCGGATCCACCACGCAGTGGAACTTCATCCCCAGCAGTGGGGCCTGACGAGCTAGAGCCATGCCCAGGTTGCCGGAGGAAGATTCCACCAACGTCGACCCTGGGCGGATATCGCCGGCGGCAAGGGCCGACTGGATTAGTGCTCGGGCGGTACGGTCTTTTGCAGAGCCGCCAAGGTTGAACTGTTCGAGTTTGAGATAGAGGTGGACATCCGGCCGAGGATTGATCGCCTCCACTCGCATGAGTGGGGTATTGCCGATGGGCGGGTGCGCTTGAGAATGAATCCTAGGGCTCATCATTGGCCCCATGGTAGACCGTTATTTCTGCCTCTTCCGCCGACCTAGTCCTTGATCTCCGCATAGGCGTCGAGGGCGGCTTGGCGCGATTCCTTTAGGTCCACTATGGGTGGGCCAGACAGCGCGGGTGCCCAGCGGCGCACATATTCGCCGTCGGGGTCGAAGCGCTTGGCCTGGGTTTCGGGGTTGAAGATGCGGAAAAATGGTGCGGCGTCATCGCCGCAGCCAGCCACCCACTGCCAATTGAAGGGGTTGGAGGCGGCATCGGCATCTACCAACGTATCCCAGAACCATTCTTCGCCTAGGCGCCAGTGGATACCGAGGTTCTTGGTGAGGAAAGATCCCACCACCATTCGTACGCGGTTGTGCATATAGCCGGTGGCCCAAAGCTCGCGCATTCCGGCGTCGACAAGCGCGATGCCCGTGGTACCGGACTGCCAGTCTGTCAGGCGTGGGTCATCCCAGGACCAATCGAAGCGGTCGAATTTTTCCCGTACGTTTTCGGTAGCAAGGTTGGGCAGGTGGTAGAGGCGGTGCCAGGCAAAGTCGCGCCACAGTAGCTCGGAGTGGAATTTGGCGCACTCCGGCTCCTCGGCCGCGGCGAACCACACTTCGCGCGGGGAGACCTCGCCGAAGCGCAGGTGCGGCGAGAGTAGGGAGGTAGCATTAAGCGCGGGGATATCGCGTTCCTTGGCGTAGTTGGCCAGATCCAGCTGGGCTAGGCGTTCCCGCGCTCCGGCTTCCCCGGGCGTCCAGTGCTCGGCCAGGGATGCGGCCCACGCCGGCTCGGTGGGCTTGGGCCAGGAACACGCAATGCTTGCCGACGCCCCCATCTCCGGCACCCCCTCCGGCTCATCGCCTGCCACTTGGGAGGACGCGGCCTTGGAGAAGGGGGTAAAGACCTTATAGGGCTGGCCCTGGCCATTGGTAACCTCCCAGGGCTCTACCAAGGTAAAACCGGGCGCGGAGGTGGCGGTAATGCCTCGAGCGGTCAAGGTTTCCTTGACGGCGGCATCGACCTCGCGCAGCGGGCCGTGGTAGCGGCGCGTCCACGTGACGGTAGTGGCGCCGAGTTCGGCGGCTAGGCGGGGGATTTCCACGCGGGCATCACCGGCGACGCGAAGGAGCTCCACGCCGTGCTCGGCGAGGTCGTGTGCAAGGGCATAAAGGGAGCGCTCGCGCCACCACGTGGTGGCGCCGCCCAGTGGGCGGGTACCCGGATAGGCCGGCTCGTCGAGCACGACGGCGACCAAGGGAACGCCTGCAAGCGAGGCGGCTTCGGCCGCGCGGCGAAGGGCCTGGTTATCGTGTAGGCGCAGGTCATCGCGAAACCACATCAGGCAGGTCATGTCGGCTATCCTACGCGGCGAAAACGGGGATTTGGAGAAACCGTGGGTGGGAAGGTAGTGTTTTCCACGAAGTTTGAACGGCCGCTTCAGGCCGAGTCAAAGTTCACCGAAGACCGTTGGTCATCCATTTGGATCGAAGGTTCTCCATCCTAGGAGGCGGCCCACGCAGGAGACACTTTGCGATTATTCGCGGCATTCTCTTATGTCGCGCGCCCTGTGCTCTTGCACGGGGCTTTTGTTATTTCGGGTAACCGAAATAAGGAAGGTCCCGGCGGAATAATAAAAGAGATGTTTTGGAAGGAGGCGAGAGACAATGGCAAACCCAAAGAACACTGCAGACCTGGCAGAGCTGAAGGAGAAGCTGGCTGGCGCTAACTCTGTTGTATTGACCGAGTACCGCGGCCTGACCGTATCCCAGCTGCAGGAGCTGCGTAACGATCTGGGATTTGACGTTGAATACTCCGTCGCCAAGAACACCCTTTTCAAGATCGCTGCCAAGGAAGCTGGCATCGAAGGTCTTGATGATTTGCTGACTGGCCCGACCGCAATTGCGTTCATCAAGGGTGAGGCAGTGGATGCTGCGAAGGTCATCACCAAGTTCGCTGATGACAACAAGGCACTCATCATCAAGGGTGGCTACATGGACGGCAACGCACTGTCTGCCGACCAGGTTGAGGCCATCGCCAAGCTGGACAACCGCGAGACCACCCTCGCAAAGCTGGCTGGCGCTATGAAGGGTTCTATGGCGAAGGCAGCCGCTCTCTTCAACGCTCCTGCAACCAAGGCTGTACGTACCGTCGCAGCCCTGCAGGACAAGAAGGAAGCAGAAGCTTAAGTCGTCACAAAAGACGCACAATTACAACACCGTGCGCGTTGCCTAATGTAGGTGCAGCGCTCACACAACACAGAAAGGACTTGCCATCATGGCTAAGCTCACCAAGGACGAGCTCATTGAAGCTTTCAAGGAAATGACCCTCATCGAACTGTCCGAGTTCGTTAAGGAATTTGAAGAGGTATTCGACGTTGAGGCTGCTGCTCCGGTTGCTGCTGTTGCAGCTGGCGCTCCGGCTGAGGGCGGCGCTGGTGCCGCTGAGGAGAAGACCGAGTTCGACGTCGTTCTGACCGACGCTGGCGCTAAGAAGATTGGCGTTATTAAGGCTGTCCGCGAGATCGTCTCCGGCCTGGGCCTGAAGGAAGCTAAGGAAATGGTCGAGGGTGCTCCTAAGGCTATCCTCGAGGGCGCTTCCAAGGACGACGCTGAGGCTGCTAAGACCAAGCTGGAAGAGGCTGGCGCTTCCGTCGAGCTCAAGTAATTTCACTGAGCTTTCCGCTTTTAAATCCCCACTTCTACCGCTGCACGCGGTGGGAGCTGGGGATTTCCTCGTTTTGTGTTTGCGAGCGTAGTGCGTGGAGTGCAGCAATGGCCAATAGTGTCAAAGTATGACACCATGGCGTTGTGGAGTTTAGGAGGGATAGCTTAGAGCGCTTTCACACAGATGGTAAGGCGCCAAAGTATGTACCTCCTGAACTGCGGAAGATCCTGCGCCGCAAACTCATCATGATTGACCGGTCCGTTTCCCTAGCTGATTTAAGGATTCCACCAGCAAATCGTTTGGAGAGGCTGAAAGGGCAATGGGACGGATTTTATTCCATCCGCGTTAACGCGCAGTGGAGAGTAGTCTTTCGATGGACAGGGAAAGGAGCTGTGGACGTTGACTTCATCGATTATCACAAATGAGGGAGAGGAAGCTTCGGATATCATATCCGTTCCACACCCTGGGGAGGTTCTGCGCGAGGAGTTTCTGGAGCCGCTCGGACTTACTCAATACCGCTTAGCCAGGGATATTTTTAGCTCCAAATCCCAAATTTCAAAGCTGGTCCGTGGACGCATTGGGATTAGTGCGGAAATGGCGCTTCGTCTCTCTGCCTATTTTGGCAATTCGGCGGAGTTTTGGCTGGGACTGCAGGAAGAGTTTGATCTTTGGTGCGCGCGCCAAACCACGGATACTAGCAGTATCGTTGCTTGGAATAAGCACACTGCTTAGAAATCAATCCGGCACGGCGGGGTGGCCTGTAGAAACCAGGAATTTCCGCCAAGGGCTGTAGAATTAGCCCCCATGCTGCCCAAGTCCCGCATTTTTTCCGTCCTGCTCCTAGGCTTCGGTGTCGCGTTGATCGCCGCTGGTGTTGTGGCGCCGGCATTTTTGGATTTTTCCCCGCGGCTGCCGCTGAACCTGAAAAACAGCACCTGGACATTGCACGATGATTCCGCGGATTCCCAGCAATTGTCCAAGGATGGTTCCACGCCGTATTCAGGCCCCATGACTTACCAGATCAACATGGATATCCAAGAGCCCTCGGACGAAGAGAAGGCTACCGTGCGCATCGGTGAGACGCGTATGCGCGGCGAGGGCGAAGGCTTAAACGACTTGAGCCAGGCCCAAGTGTGGACCTACCCGGTGGACCGCCTGAGTGGTGAAGCTATGGGGGAGGCCTCGTTGAGCCATACGCTCGCGACTCCATCAGACACGGTGACCATAGACGGCTACTGGCTCAAGTTCCCCGCGGATGCCGAAAAGACCAATTATCCAGTCTTTGACCCGACGCTGCGCAAGGCCGTCGATGCAGTCTTTGAAGAAGAAACCACGATGGATGGCCGTACGGTCTACCGTTATCATCAAGAAATTGAGCCGACGAACGTAGCGCAGCTTTATGCAGCCGATGGGAATACCACCAGCCTGCCCAAGGAGGGCGGCGGCGAGGAACAGGGGTATTTGACCCACTCCGGGAACCGTGACTTCTATGTAGACCAACAAACCGGACTCGTGGTGGGTATGGATGTAGACATCGATGACTACTACGCAGACCGCGAAGGTGTGGGCCGCGTGCGTGCCTTCGTCTTTGATGGTTCTACCTCCGAAGAGGACCAAAAAGAGCTGCTGAAGGAAGCCGCAGAATTCCCGCGCGATCGCGTGGCGGAGATTGTCCGCTGGATAGTCATTGGAGTAGGCGCGCTGCTTGCATTACTAGGAATCATCGGTGCGCTGGGGCTATTTGGCGGAAAGAATAAGCATGCCCGCCGGCGTGGCCACCACGCGCACAACGGTGGAAGCGCGGTGCCGGTGAGCCGCTAAAAGAGCAGCTAGGAGCCTCAATCGCCGGCAGGGTTGCGGTATAGAGAGATTTTAGTGGTAGGGTGCTCACTGGTTGTCGCGCACATAGTCGTGGCATGGACGCGTTAGCGCCGCGGCGAGCACGAGCTTGCCCCCTAGCGTGGTAGCGACACGCCCCAATTGTGGTGTGTCTTTACATGACAGGTCTTTTCCTATAAGCTATTTCGTTGCGCTGGAATCTGGATCTTCGGTGCACATTTAGCCTTTCAGGCCGGTGATGGCAAAACCGACTTGACAAGGTGATTTTGTGCATTCTGAACCCAGACACTCCACAGCAGACCGAATGCTAGAATTACCAGCGGTTTTGCGGCTCGTCGGCCAGGGCGAGCAGGCAATCCGCGTGAGGTGCTGGAAGGACCCATCTTGGCAGTCTCCCGCCAGACCAAGTCAGTGGCCAATATCCCCGGAGCCCCGAAGCGATACTCGTTTGCAAAAATTAGCGAGCCCATCGCCCTGCCGGGTCTCCTTGACGTACAACTTGATTCTTTCGCTTGGCTCGTCGGCTCGCCGGAATGGCGCGAGCGCGAGCAGGCTGCGCGTGGCGATGATGCCCGCGTAACGAGCGGCCTCGAGGACATCCTCGAAGAGCTCTCGCCGATTGAGGACTACTCGGGCAATATGTCCCTGTCCTTGTCGGAGCCGCGCTTTGAACCGGTGAAAAACACTGTGGATGAGTGCAAGGAAAAGGACATCAACTACTCCGCGCCGCTGTACGTGACCGCAGAGTTTATCAATAACGACACCCAAGAGATTAAGTCGCAGACCGTTTTCATCGGCGATTTCCCGATGATGACGGATATGGGCACGTTCATCGTGAACGGTACCGAGCGCGTCGTCGTCTCTCAGCTGGTGCGCTCCCCGGGCGTGTACTTCGATCGCTCGATCGATAAGTCCACCGAGCGTCCGCTGCACTCCGTGAAGGTTATTCCTTCCCGCGGTGCATGGTTGGAGTTCGACGTCGACAAGCGCGATACCGTCGGCGTGCGCATTGACCGCAAGCGCCGCCAGCCGGTTACCGTGCTGCTTAAGGCACTGGGCTGGAGCGAGGAGCAGATCAAGGATCGCTTCGGCTTCTCCGAGCTTATGATGTCCACCCTGGAATCTGATGGTGTGGCAAATACCGATGAGGCATTGCTGGAGATTTACCGCAAGCAGCGCCCAGGCGAGCAGCCAACCCGTGAATTGGCACAGTCCTTGCTGGATAACTCCTTCTTCCGTGCGAAGCGTTACGACCTGGCAAAGGTCGGCCGCTACAAGGTCAACCGCAAGCTGGGTCTGGGCGGCGACCACGATGGTCTGATGACCCTGACCGAGGAAGACATTGCCGTCACCCTCGAGTACCTGGTCCGCCTGCACGTAGGCGAGCGCGAGATGAAGGCGCCAAATGGCCAGATGATCTCCTTGCACACGGATGACATCGACCACTTTGGTAACCGCCGCCTGCGCACCGTAGGTGAGCTCATCCAGAATCAGGTCCGTGTGGGTCTGTCCCGCATGGAGCGCGTTGTGCGCGAGCGCATGACCACCCAGGACGCGGAGTCCATCACTCCGACCTCCCTGATTAACGTGCGCCCGGTCTCTGCTGCTATCCGCGAGTTCTTCGGCACCTCGCAGCTGTCCCAGTTCATGGACCACAATAACTCGCTGTCCGGCCTGACCCACAAGCGCCGTTTGTCCGCGCTGGGCCCGGGCGGTCTGTCCCGTGAGCGCGCCGGCATTGAGGTGCGAGACGTTCACGCTTCTCACTACGGCCGCATGTGCCCGATTGAGACTCCTGAGGGTCCGAACATTGGCCTGATTGGCGCGCTGGCTTCCTATGCCCGCGTGAATGCCTTTGGCTTCATCGAGACCCCGTACCGCAAGGTTGTGGACGGCAAGATTACCGACCAGGTGGAGTACCTCACCGCCGATGAAGAGGATCGCTTCGCTATTGCTCAGGCCGAGGTCGAGCAAGACGCAGAGGGCAACCTCACTAGCGAGCGCATTGAGGTCCGCCTGAAGGACGGCGATATCGGACTTACTGATGCCTCTGGTGTGGACTACGTTGACGTGTCCCCGCGCCAGATGGTGTCCGTGGGTACCGCCATGATTCCGTTCTTGGAGCACGACGATGCTAACCGTGCCCTGATGGGTGCGAACATGCAGAAGCAGGCCGTGCCGCTGGTTCGCTCCGAGGCTCCGCTGGTAGGTACCGGCATGGAGCAGCGCGCTGCTTATGACGCTGGCGACGTTGTTATCACCCCGAAGGCCGGTGTGGTAGAAAACGTCACCGCTGATGTCATCACCATCATGGATGATGAGGGCCAGCGCGACACCTACATCCTGCGTAAGTTCGAGCGCACCAACCAGGGCACCAACTACAACCAGACCCCGCTGGTTTCTATGGGCGAGCGCGTAGAGGCCGGCCAGGTTCTGGCCGATGGTCCTGGTACCCACAATGGTGAGATGTCCCTCGGCCGCAACCTGCTGGTTGCCTTCATGCCGTGGGAAGGCCACAACTACGAGGACGCCATCATCCTCAACCAGCGCATCGTGGAAGAGGATATCTTGACCTCCGTCCACATCGAAGAGCACGAGATCGATGCTCGCGATACCAAGCTGGGCGCGGAGGAAATCACCCGCGAGATTCCGAACGTCTCTGAAGACGTCTTGAGCGATCTGGACGAGCGCGGCATCATCCGCATCGGTGCCGACGTCCGCGCCGGCGACATCCTGGTGGGTAAGGTCACCCCGAAGGGCGAGACCGAGCTGACCCCGGAGGAGCGCCTGCTGCGCGCCATCTTCGGTGAGAAGGCCCGCGAGGTTCGCGATACCTCCATGAAGGTGCCGCACGGTGAGGTAGGCAAGGTCATTGGCGTTGCCCGCTTCTCCCGCGATGATGATGACGATCTGGCCCCTGGCGTCAACGAGATGATTCGCGTCTACGTGGCCCAGAAGCGCAAGATCCAGGACGGCGATAAGATGGCCGGCCGCCACGGCAACAAGGGTGTTGTGGGCAAGATTCTGCCGCCAGAGGATATGCCGTTCATGGAAGACGGCACCCCGGTAGACATCCTGCTGAACACCCACGGTGTGCCACGTCGTATGAACATCGGCCAGGTCCTCGAGGTTCACCTGGGCTGGTTGGCACACGCCGGCTGGAAGGTTGACACCGAGGATCCGAAGAACGCCGAGCTGCTCAAGACCCTGCCGGAGGAGCTCTATGACGTTCCTGCGGATTCCTTGACCGCGACCCCGGTCTTCGACGGTGCTACCAATCACGAGATCGAGCGCCTGCTGGCTTCCTCCCGTCCTAACCGCGACGGCGATGTGCTGGTGGATGAGCACGGCAAGGCCACGCTTTTCGACGGCCGCTCGGGCGAACCGTACAAGTACCCAATTTCGGTTGGCTACATGTACATGCTCAAGCTGCACCACTTGGTCGATGAGAAGATTCACGCCCGTTCCACCGGTCCTTACTCCATGATTACCCAGCAGCCGCTGGGTGGTAAGGCCCAGTTCGGTGGCCAGCGCTTCGGCGAGATGGAGGTGTGGGCAATGCAGGCATACGGCGCTGCCTACACCCTGCAGGAGCTGCTGACCATCAAGTCCGATGACGTCGTCGGCCGCGTGAAGGTCTACGAAGCCATTGTTAAGGGCGACAATATTCCAGATCCGGGCATCCCTGAGTCCTTCAAGGTGTTGCTCAAGGAGCTGCAGTCCCTGTGCTTGAACGTGGAAGTTCTTTCCACCGACGGCACGCCGATGGAGCTGTCTGGCTCTGATGACGATGACATGGATAGCCCATCGCTTGGCATTAACCTGTCCCGCGATGAGGGCTCTTCCGCTGACATCGCCTAATTAGTTTCTTGGTCCACCGCGGGGTAAGTCCCCGTGGTAGGGCGTAAACGTTCCATTCATACAAAGCCATCAATTCCTCGACAACGAGGATGAAAGGGAGACATTACGTGTTTGACGTAAATCTCTTCGACGAGCTCCGCATCGGTCTGGCCACCGCAGACGATATTCGTCGCTGGTCCAAGGGCGAGGTCAAAAAGCCTGAGACCATTAACTACCGCACTCTGAAGCCGGAGAAGGACGGCCTCTTCTGTGAGCGCATCTTCGGCCCCACCCGTGACTGGGAGTGCGCTTGTGGTAAGTACAAGCGCGTCCGCTATAAGGGCATCATCTGTGAGCGCTGTGGCGTTGAGGTCACCAAGTCCAAGGTTCGCCGTGAGCGCATGGGCCACATTGAGCTGGCCGCTCCGGTAACCCACATCTGGTACTTCAAGGGCGTTCCGTCCCGCTTGGGCTACCTGCTGGACCTGGCTCCGAAGGATCTCGAGCGCATCATTTACTTCGCCGCCAATATCATCACCTCCGTGGATGAAGAGGCTCGCCACAACGATCAGTCCACCCTGGAAGCAGAAATGCTCCTGGAGAAGAAGGACGTTGAGGACGATACCGAGTCCGAGATCGCAGAGCGCGCCTCCAAGCTGGAGTCTGACCTGGCTGAGCTGGAAGCAGCCGGTGCCAAGGCCGATGCCCGTAAGAAGGTAAAGAACGCTGCCGATAAGGAAATGCAGCACATCCGCGAGCGTGGCGAGCGCGAAATCGCCCGCCTGGATGAAATCTGGAATACCTTCATCAAGCTGGCTCCAAAGCAGATGATCATCGATGAGACCATCTACGAAGAGCTGGTTGACCGCTACGAGGATTACTTCACCGGCGGCATGGGCGCAGAAGCCATCCAGACCCTGGTCCGCAACTTCGACCTCGAGGCTGAGGCCGAGGAGCTGCGCGAGATCATCAACAATGGCAAGGGCCAGAAGAAGATGCGTGCCCTCAAGCGCCTGAAGGTCGTTGCTGCCTTCCTGCGCTCCGGCAACGATCCGGCCGGCATGGTGTTGGATGCCATCCCGGTTATCCCGCCAGAGCTGCGCCCAATGGTGCAGCTGGACGGTGGCCGCTTTGCTACCTCCGACCTGAATGACCTCTACCGCCGCGTGATCAACCGCAATAACCGTTTGAAGCGCATGATCGACCTGGGCGCTCCAGAGATCATCGTGAACAACGAGAAGCGCATGCTGCAGGAGTCTGTGGACGCGCTCTTCGATAACGGCCGCCGCGGCCGTCCGGTTACCGGACCGGGCAACCGTCCGCTGAAGTCTCTGTCTGACTTGCTCAAGGGCAAGCAGGGCCGTTTCCGCCAGAACTTGCTGGGTAAGCGCGTGGACTACTCCGGCCGTTCCGTTATTATCGTCGGCCCGCAGCTGAAGCTGCACGAGTGTGGTCTGCCGAAGCTCATGGCGCTCGAGCTATTCAAGCCGTTCGTCATGAAGCGCTTGGTAGAAAACGACTATGCCCAGAACATCAAGTCCGCCAAGCGCATGGTTGAGCGCCAGCGCCCAGAGGTGTGGGACGTTCTGGAGCAGGCCATTTCTGAGCACCCTGTGATGCTCAACCGTGCACCTACGCTGCACCGCCTGGGCATTCAGGCCTTCGAGCCGAAGCTGGTTGAGGGTAAGGCTATTCAGCTGCACCCGCTGGCTTGTGAGGCGTTCAACGCCGACTTCGACGGTGACCAGATGGCAGTCCACCTGCCGCTGTCCGCTGAGGCACAGGCTGAGGCCCGCGTCTTGATGCTGGCGTCCAATAACATTCTGTCCCCGGCATCCGGTAAGCCACTGGCTATGCCGCGTCTGGATATGGTTACCGGTCTGTACTACCTGACGATGGACAAGTCCGAGGACGAGATCGGTGGCAACGGCCGCTTCCGCGAGGCAGAAGAGGACAAGCCAGCAACCGGCGTTTACTCCTCCTACGCCGAGGCCCTCATGGCCTATGACCGCGGCACCGTTGGCCTGCAGGCCCCGATCAAGGTCCGCATCGATCACCTTCGCCCGCCGAAGGAGATCGAGGAGGAGCAGTTCCCGGATGGCTGGACCAAGGGCCAGGCATGGATGGGCTACACCACCATTGGCCGCGTCATGTTCAACGAGTTGTTGCCATGGAACTACCCGTACCTCGAGGGCATCATGGTCCGTAAGGGCGGCGGCTCTGGCAACAAGGTCCTCATCGGTGACGTGGTCAATGACTTGGCCAATAAGTACCCGATGATCACCGTGGCTCAGGTGCTGGACAACATGAAGGATGCCGGCTTCTACTGGGCAACCCGTTCTGGCGTGACCATCACTATGTCTGACGTTCTGGTTCTGCCGAATAAGACCGAGATCCTCGAGTCTTATGAGAAGGAAGCAGAGCGCATCGAGCGTAAGTACTGGGAGCAGGGTGCTCTGACCGAGCGCGAGCGCTACGATCGCCTGGTTGAGCTGTGGAAGGACGCTACCGATACCGTCGGTGAGGCCGTCGAGAACATGTACCCTGACCACAACCCGATTCCGATGATTGTGAAGTCTGGTGCGGCCGGTAACATGCGTCAGATCTGGACGCTGGCCGGTATGAAGGGCATGGTTGTGAACTCGCACGGTGATTACATCACCCGTCCGATTAAGACCTCCTTCCGTGAAGGCCTGTCCGTGCTGGAGTACTTCAACAACTCCCACGGTTCCCGTAAGGGTCTGGCCGATACCGCGCTGCGTACCGCTGACTCCGGCTACCTCACCCGTCGTCTGGTGGACGTGGCCCAGGACGTCATCGTCCGCGAAGAGGACTGTGGCACCCGCCAGGGCGTTCGCGTCCCCATCGGCGAGGTTTCCGGCGACAAGGTGGTTCTCTCCGAGCTGTGGGAGACCTCCGCATCCGGCCGCGTTCTCGCGACCGATGTCAAGGACGACAATGGGGAGGTCGTGGCCGAGGCCGGCTCCGACCTCACCGAGGAACTCACCCAGAAGCTGTTGGACGCCAAGGTTACTGAGGTCAAGGTTCGCTCCGTGCTGACCTGCCAGACCCCGGCGGGCGTGTGTGCCAAGTGCTACGGCAAGTCCATGGCTTCCGGCCAGCTGGTCGATATCGGCGAGGCCGTCGGCATCGTGGCGGCACAGTCCATTGGTGAGCCGGGCACCCAGCTGACCATGCGTACGTTCCACCAGGGTGGTGTCGGTGGCGATATTACCGGCGGTCTCCCGCGTGTTCAGGAGCTTTTCGAGGCCCGTAACCCGAAGAACCGCGCTCCTATCGCTTCCGTTGACGGCACCGTATCCCTGTCCGATGAGGGCAACTTCTGGACCCTGACCATCACCCCGGATGACGGTTCTGATGATGTGGTCTATGAGAAGCTCTCCAAGCGTCAGGGCCTGGCTCAGGTCCGTCGCCCGATGGAGTCCAACCCGGATGCGATGATCGAGCGTTCCCTCAAGGACGGCGACCACGTCGAGACCGGAGACCGCCTGATGCGCGGTGCGGCTGACCCGCACGACGTGCTCGAGGTCCTCGGCCGCCGTGGCGTGGAGCAGCACCTCATCAACGAGGTGCAGGCTGTGTACCGTACCCAGGGTGTGGCTATCCACGATAAGCACATCGAGATCATCATCCGCCAGATGCTGCGCCGCGGTACCGTCATTGATGCGGGTACTACGGACTTGTTGCCGGGTAACCTCATCGACCTTTCTGAGGCTAAGCAGCTCAATGCTGCTCAGGTTGCAGAAGGTGGCGAGCCGGCTCAGCTGCGCTCGGAGATCATGGGTATTACCAAGGCTTCCTTGGCTACCGAGTCCTGGTTGTCTGCTGCATCGTTCCAGGAGACCACGCGTGTGCTTACCGACGCCGCTATTAATAAGCGCTCCGATAAGCTCATCGGTCTCAAGGAGAACGTGATTATCGGTAAGCTCATCCCGGCCGGTACGGGTATTTCCCGCTACCGCAATATTTCCGTCAAGCCGACCGAGGCTGCGCGCAACGCTGCATACTCGATTCCGACTTACGGCGATTCCATCTATGGCGATGACGGCTTCGGTGAGTTCACCGGTGCCTCCGTGCCGCTGGATGAGGACTTCACTTTCTAGGGTGCAGCTGAATCTGCGTTAACGCGGGATATTGATGGCCCCGCCTTTCTGAATGACAGGAAGGCGGGGCTGTTTCCATGTTTAGGGTGTACCGCTAAACTGCTCTGCTAGTATGAATGCAGCTTTTGGCAAGGCGCCTTTAGGGGAGCGCTGCCTAAGTAGTTGAAAAATGCACACATCACGGGTGCTTGTCAGCTGCCATTGTGTAGCCGAGACTGGCTGAGATGCCGCCACATGCGCGGTGAACCGTAGAACCTGATCCGGATAATGCCGGCGAGAGGGAGGAAAATTATGTCTACTACACGTGCGTCCGCTGCCCCGAAGCGCAGTTTGAATTGGCGCGTGGTCGATATCGTGGTTGCATCTGTTCTGGGTGTAGCTTGCGGCTTCGTATTCTTGGGTTGGAACGCAGTGGGCTATGCCTGGTTCCAAGCTATGGATGCTATTACCCCGGGCTTGGGCGGTATAGCCACCGGCATTTGGCTCATTGGTGGCGTGCTGGGTGGCCTTATCATCCGCAAGCCAGGTGCAGCTGTATACGTTGAGGTCCTAGCGGCCACTGTGTCCGCAGTGCTGGGTTCCCAGTGGGGCATTGAAACCCTGTATTCCGGCTTGGCACAAGGGCTAGGCGTGGAAATCATCCTGGCTATCTTCCTGTACCGCAGGTTTGGCTTTGGAGTTTCGGTATTAGCCGGCATGGCGGCTGGCTGGGGTGCTTTTATTCTCGAGCTATTCCTTTCCGGTAACTTGGCTCGCTCCTTCGAGTTCCAAATGATTTATTTGGTTACGCTGACTATCTCCGGTGCGATCCTCGCCGGTGCTTTGGGCTTTTTCGTGGTGAAGGCGCTAGCGAAGACAGGCGCTTTGGATCGTTTCGCCGCAGGCCGCGAACAGCGCGCTTAGGGCGTATTGGCACTGTGACTGACTTTTCCACTCTGGCGGGAAGGCCCACAAAAATTACCGCCCGCGGTTTTGGCTGGACGCATGCCGGGCGCACCCAGCCAGCGTTAGCTGATATTGACCTGGTTATTGAACCGGGCGAGCGGGTATTGCTTTGCGGCGACTCTGGATCCGGCAAGTCCACATTCTTGGCTGCTATAGCCGGGGTGCTGGGCTCCGATGAAGAGGGAACCCGCACCGGAGAGATCCTCTTGGAAGATTCCACTGGCGCAGTGGAAGAACCGGGACATTCCATTCCCGTAGGGCTGGTATTACAAGACCCAGATTCGCAGGTTATCTCAGCTCGGGTGGGAGACGATATTGCCTTCGGCTGCGAGAACCTAGCGTATCCGAGGGAAGAGATTTGGCGCCGCGTAGCCGCGGCCAAGGATCTGGTCGGCCCGTTCGTGGATATGGATTTTCCCACCGAGCGCCTGTCTGGTGGGCAAAAGCAACGTCTTGCTTTAGCGGGGGTAATCGCTATGGGTGCCGGTGTGGTGCTGCTCGATGAACCCACTGCCAATCTTGACCCTGCCGGCGCACGCGATGTGGTTCGCGCCGTTTCTGCACTGGTAGAAGAGACTGGGGCTACCCTCGTGGTGATAGAGCACCAACATACGGCCTGGGAAGGAGTGCTGGACCGTGCCGTGGAGCTTGCGCATGGGCGCATCGTGGCCGATGGTCCCTTTGAGCAGATAGCACGACGCCGCCGTGTCGAAGAGCTCCCGCAGGCGCGCGAGTTGGGTGATGGCGCAGCTAGGGAAGGAGACGCTGCGCTCTGGACTAAGGATTTGGTTACTCGCTTCGGCCCACCGCGCACGATTTCTCTGCCGGCGGGCGCTTCGACTGTGATTACAGGTCCTAATGGTGCAGGAAAATCGACATGGTTGATGACCATGGCGGGCTTGCTGCCGGCCATCTCCGGCGAGATCGGAGTGGCAGACTATGTGCGCCGTGGCGTGAAGGGGCCACCGATTCGGTGGAAGTCTCGAGAGCTGGCAGACCGCATTGGATTCGTATTCCAAAACCCGGAGCACCAGTTCGTTTCGCGCACCGTAGCGGAAGAGCTGCGCGTCGCGCCAAAGGTCATGCGAGTAAAACCGCCAGAAGAGCGCATAGCCCAATTGGTGGATTCCCTGCGCCTGGAGCACCTTTTGGAGGCTAATCCCTTCACGCTTTCTGGAGGCGAGAAGCGCCGCCTTTCGGTAGCTACTGCGTTGGTAACGTCACCTGAGGTAGTACTTCTTGACGAGCCTACTTTTGGACAGGACCCGCAGACCTTTGTGGAGCTGGTGCGTTTGCTACGCGAGCTAGCCGATGGTGGCACCACCGTTGCCTCCATCACCCACGATCCTTTGTTTATCCAGGCTTTAGGGGATCATCATGTGGAGGTGGATAGTGCCTAACCTTTTGCGCGAAGCCAATCCGCTGACACGAGTGTTTATGATGTTTATCTGGGTCACTCCCATTTTGGCATCTATTGACTGGGTTTCGGCAGCGGTATCATTGGCGCTCACCCTGATTTTCGCCCCGTTATGTGGGGTATCGTGGGCGAGGGTCTTTAAAGCCGGGTGGTTCCTTTTCTTGGTTGCCCCGATTTCCGGCGTTTCCATGCTGCTTTATGGTGAGCCCAGCGGCACCGAATACTTCCACTGGTGGCTTATTCATGTCACTGAAAATTCCCTCACCCTGGCAATCGCTATTACGCTGCGCGTCTTCGCCGTGGCTTTGCCCATGGTGGTGCTCGCCCGTGATATCGACCCTACGGATCTGGGTGATGCCCTCTCGCAGATCCTGAAGCTACCATCGCGCTTTGTCATTGGTGCAGTGGCCGGTGTGCGCATGATGACGCTCTTTCAATCCGATTGGCAGTCGCTGGGGATGGCGCGCAGGGCGAGGGGGCTGACCGACGTCGGCAAGCTGAAGCACCTGCTTACTATGTCCTTCGGGCTATTGGTCATCGCGCTGCGCCGCGGTGGCAAGCTGGCGACGGCCATGGAGGCGCGCGGATTTGGGCGCACCCCACCCGGAGGAGGGGCACGTACGTGGGCGCGTCCCTCCCGGCTGCATGCCCGCGATGGGTGGATTATGGCCCTAGGTACTGTCCTCGCTTTTGTACCGGTGGTAGTTTCGGTACTCACTGGGGCCTGGAGATTCTTCGGCCTATAAACCGCGAAAGCAGTGATTGAGCGACCATGGACTTTGATAGCCAACAAGAGCGCCTTTTAGAGGACGTCGTCAAGCTGGCGGCAGCCAGAAAGCGTGCCTTCAAGCCAGTGACCGTGCTTATCGACGGCCCTTCGGGTGCCGGAAAAACCTGGACTTCCGCCGCGCTGGCCGAGCGCACCAACTGGCGCGTGGTACACCTCGATGAGTTCTACCCCGGCTGGCACGGCCTAGACAAGGGCTCTGACATGGTGGCAGAACAGGTATTGCGCACCATGAATCCCGGCTATTGGCGCTGGGATTGGGAGGCGGACAGCCCTGGAGACTGGGCTAGCCTCGACGTGCGCGATGATCTCATCGTGGAAGGGGTGGGCTCCGTAACCCCGGCCAATATCGCAGCCGCAAAGGAGAGGGGAACGGTAGTTAGCGTGCTTATCGACGGCCCCCGGGACCAACGCCGCGAACGCGCCATCGCCCGCGAGCCCGACTACGAGCAGTGGTTTGAAACCTGGGAAGCACAGGAAAAGGACTACTTTGCCACCAAGGCTGCTGAGGCTGATTTAGTTTGGGAATGGTCCTAGCAGGAAGAAGGTGCCGATCGCGTTTTGTATAAAGCGTGATCGGTTTGCTAGTCTAAACGGCAGTTCACTATGCGTGCCTTGCTGGCGCCCGGTGAAGAGTCTGATCCTTAACAAGGCACCGACCTTGGGAAGAGTTCTGGACATGCGGCAGCGCCCCGGGAAAGAGCGCCCATTTTTGCATGTTTGGTTCTTTTCCTTCGGTATTGGTGCAATTCGACAGAAAGACTGTTAAATGCCAACTATTCAGCAGCTGGTCCGCAAGGGCCGCCACGATAAGCGTAAAGAGGTTTCCACCGCTGCGCTGAAGGGTTCCCCGCAGCGTCGCGGTGTATGCACCCGCGTGTACACCACCACTCCTAAGAAGCCGAACTCCGCACTGCGTAAGGTTGCTCGTGTTCGCCTGACCACCGGTATTGAGGTTTCCGCCTACATTCCGGGCGAGGGCCACAACCTGCAGGAGCACTCCATGGTCCTCGTTCGTGGCGGCCGTGTGAAGGACCTTCCTGGTGTTCGTTACAAGATCATCCGCGGCGCTCTGGATACCCAGGGTGTCAAGGACCGTAAGCAGGCACGTTCCCGTTACGGCGCAAAGAAGGGACAGTAATAAACAATGCGTAAGAATGCTGCTCCGAAGCGTCCTGTAGTCAAGGACCCGGTATACAACTCCGAGCAGGTAACCATGCTCGTCAACAAGATCCTCCAGGACGGCAAGAAGTCCACCGCAGAGCGTATCGTCTATGGTGCTCTCGAGGCTTGCCGCGAGAAGACCGGTACCGATCCGGTTGGCACCCTGGAGAAGGCACTGGGCAATATCCGCCCAGACCTTGAGGTTCGCTCCCGCCGTGTCGGTGGCGCTACCTACCAGGTGCCGGTTGAGGTTCGCCCTGACCGTGCAAACACCCTGGCACTGCGCTGGATGGTGACCTTCACCCGCCAGCGTCGCGAGAACTCCATGATTGAGCGTCTCGCAAACGAGATTCTGGATGCCTCCAACGGCCTCGGCGCTTCCGTTAAGCGTCGTGAGGATACTCACAAGATGGCTGAGGCTAACCGCGCCTTCGCTCACTACCGCTGGTAATTTCAGCACTCATTTCAATGGCCCAAGCAACGAGAAGAAAGTTTCGCGCTGGCTGCCGGCAGGTTTTCTCCGGCGGCGACACAAAACTACATATCTCTTGCTTGGGTCATTTTTTGCCCTAATGGGTGTGATTTCTGGGCGGTATGCCCGCCCGGTCCAGCGGCATCGTGGAGTGTCCAGTACACTGAAGCGATGGAAGTCTAGGGGCATGCGTGCACCTAGGACGGCCAATAGTGGCAAAAATTAAAAGACCTTATCCATGCAGGCGTCATAGCCAGAAACCTGGTCACGGCGTCGACGACTATTAAGTTGGGGTATAAACGTGGCACAAGAAGTGCTTAAGGATCTGAACAAGGTCCGCAACATCGGCATCATGGCCCACATCGATGCTGGTAAGACGACGACCACCGAGCGTATTCTCTTCTACACCGGTATCAACCGTAAGGTGGGCGAGACCCACGACGGTGCGTCCACTACTGACTGGATGGAGCAGGAGAAGGAACGCGGCATCACCATTACCTCCGCTGCCGTGACCTGCTTCTGGAATAACAACCAGATCAACATCATCGACACCCCGGGTCACGTTGACTTCACCGTTGAGGTTGAGCGTTCCCTGCGTGTTCTTGACGGCGCCGTCGCAGTCTTCGACGGTAAGGAAGGCGTTGAGCCGCAGTCCGAGCAGGTGTGGCGTCAGGCTGCTAAGTACGATGTTCCGCGTATCTGCTTCGTTAACAAGATGGACAAGCTGGGCGCTGACTTCTACTTCACCGTTCAGACCATCATTGACCGCTTGGGCGCTAAGCCGCTGGTTATGCAGCTGCCTATCGGCGCTGAGGATGACTTCGACGGCGTTGTCGACCTGCTGAATATGCAGGCAATCACCTGGCGTGGCAAGGTCGAGACCGGCGCTGAGCCTACCTACGAGGAAATCCCAGAGGACCTCAAGGACAAGGCGGAAGAATACCGCGAGAAGCTGGTTGAGACCGTTGCTGAGTCCGACGAAGAGCTCATGGAGAAGTACTTCGGCGGCGAGGAGCTGACCATTGACGAGCTCAAGGCCGGCATCCGTAAGCTCACCATCAACTCCGAGGTCTACCCGGTTTACTGCGGTACCGCCTACCGCAACAAGGGCGTGCAGCCACTGCTCGACGCTGTGGTTGACTTCCTGCCAAGCCCGCTGGACGTCGGCGAGGTTATCGGCCACGAGGTAGGAAACGAGGACAAGGAGCTTACCCGTAAGCCTTCCGTTGAGTCCCCGTTCTCCGCACTGGCATTCAAGATTGCTGCTCACCCGTTCTTTGGCCAGCTCACCTTCACCCGCGTCTACTCCGGCCAGGTCACCCCGGGTACCGAGGTTATGAACTCCACCAAGGGCAAGAAGGAGCGCATCGGTAAGCTCTTCCAGATGCACGCCAACAAGGAAAACCCTGTTGAGCAGGCAGACGCCGGTAACATTTATGCTGTTATCGGTCTGAAAGAGACCACCACAGGTGACACCCTGTGTGACAAGGATAACCAGATCATCCTCGAGTCCATGGACTTCCCGGATCCGGTTATCAAGGTTTCCATCGAGCCGAAGACCAAGGCTGACCAGGAGAAGCTGGGTACCGCTATCCAGAAGCTCGCAGCTGAGGACCCAACCTTCACCGTCGAGCTGGATGAGGAGACCGGCCAGACCGTTATCGGCGGCATGGGCGAGCTCCACCTCGACGTTCTTGTTGACCGCATGAAGCGCGAGTTCAAGGTTGAGGCGAACATCGGTAACCCGCAGGTTGCTTACCGTGAGACCATCCGTAAGAAGGTTGAGTCCATGGAGTATACCCACAAGAAGCAGACCGGTGGTTCCGGTCAGTTCGCAAAGGTTATCTGCACCATCGAGCCGTACAACCCGGACCCAGAGACCTTGGAAGAGGGCGAGTCCGCAACTTACGCATTCGAGAATGCCGTCACCGGTGGCCGCGTTCCGAAGGAATACATTCCTTCCGTTGACGCTGGTATCCAGGACGCAATGCAGTACGGCTACCTGGCAGGCTTCCCGATGGTTAACATCAAGGCCACCCTGGAAGACGGCGCTTACCACGACGTCGACTCCTCCGAGATGGCCTTCAAGCTGGCCGGCTCCCAGGTCTTCAAGGAAGCAATGGCCAAGGCAAAGCCAGTTCTGCTGGAGCCGATGATGGCCGTTGAGGTTGTCACCCCTGAGGAGTACATGGGCACCGTTAACGGTGACATCTCCTCCCGTCGTGGCCAGGTCTTCGCTATGGAGGACCGTTCCGGCGCGAAGGTCGTTAAGGCTAAGGTGCCGCTGTCCGAGATGTTCGGTTACATCGGTGACCTGCGTTCTTCCACCGCTGGCCGCGCAAACTTCACCATGGTCTTCGATTCCTACGCAGAGGTTCCATCCTCCGTTGCACAGGAGATCATCGAGGAGCGCACCGGCAGCGCTAACTAAGCAGTAGCCCCGCTCCACCCGCGGTTTGTCCGGGCTGGTAATCTTCGCCAGTAGATGCCAGACCCGCCGCGGAGCGGGACAACTGGGCCAGGGTAGCGGCGGGCTGAGTTTGCAGCTTAACCATCTAGGTTGTGAATTGAGCCGGCCGTTACCCTCCCAGGATCCTTTTTAGAAGATTCTTGTCGAGGGAAATGGCCGCGATATTTCGCGGGGTTACCTCCTATAACGGCGGTTTGAAAAAACCGTGGCATAAATCTAGGATCGTGTAACTGGCACGTAAAGAAAGCGTCATTAGCGCTTTGCCCCACATACTGTGGGTCGGGTGCCAATGACAACTGTCAACCACGTGGCTGCGAAGGTCGTAGCCACCATATAGTCCAGGAGGACATACAGTGGCAAAGGAGAAGTTCGAGCGTACGAAGCCGCATGTGAACATCGGCACCATCGGACACGTCGACCACGGCAAGACCACCACCACCGCAGCGATCACCAAGGTTCTGGCTGACCAGTACCCTGAGGAGAACCAGGCATTCGCGTTCGACATGATCGACAAGGCTCCTGAGGAGAAGGAGCGCGGTATTACCATCAACATCTCCCACGTTGAGTACTCCACCCCGAAGCGCCACTACGCACACGTTGACGCTCCGGGCCACGCCGACTACATCAAGAACATGATTACCGGCGCTGCTCAGATGGACGGCGCTATCCTGGTTGTTGCTGCAACCGATGGCCCGATGCCGCAGACCCGCGAGCACGTTCTGCTTGCTCGCCAGGTTGGCGTTCCTTACATCCTCGTTGCACTGAACAAGTGCGATATGGTTGATGATGAGGAAATCATCGAGCTCGTTGAGATGGAGATCCGTGAGCTGCTCGCAGAGCAGGACTACGATGAGGAAGCTCCTATCGTTCACATCTCCGCTCTGAAGGCTCTCGAGGGCGATGACAAGTGGGTACAGTCCGTCGTTGAACTGATGGAAGCCTGCGATAACGCTATCCCGGATCCGGAGCGCGCTACCGATCAGCCGTTCCTGATGCCTATCGAGGACATCTTCACCATTACCGGCCGCGGCACCGTTGTTACCGGCCGTGTTGAGCGTGGCCGTCTGAACGTCAACGAGGACGTTGAGATCATCGGTATCCAGGAGAAGTCCCAGACCACCACCGTTACCGGTATCGAGATGTTCCGCAAGATGATGGACTACACCGAGGCTGGCGACAACTGTGGTCTGCTTCTGCGTGGTACCAAGCGTGAGGACGTTGAGCGTGGCCAGGTTGTTATCAAGCCGGGCGCTTACACCCCGCACACCAAGTTCGAGGGTTCCGTCTACGTCCTGAAGAAGGAAGAGGGCGGCCGCCACACCCCGTTCATGAACAACTACCGTCCGCAGTTCTACTTCCGTACCACGGACGTTACCGGTGTTGTTCACCTGCCAGAGGGCACCGAGATGGTTATGCCTGGCGACAACGTTGAGATGTCCGTTGAGCTCATCCAGCCGGTCGCTATGGACGAGGGCCTGCGCTTCGCTATCCGCGAGGGCTCCCGCACCGTCGGCGCTGGCCGCGTTACCAAGGTTATCGACTAGTCGATACCCAGTAACCGCTCAGTAGAGCTATAAAAAATCCGCTTCACTTTCGGTGGGGCGGATTTTTTGATCCTTAACCCACTTTCTCCGCGATGCACGAGCGTCGGCAATAGCCGTTGCTGCCTTGGCCGGGCGGTGCTGGCCTATAAAAGAGGCCTCCCGCTGCATCCTGTTTGATTGATGCTGCGGGAGGCTTCAGCGCATTGCGCTTTTAGGTGTGCAGGGAGTTGCTACTTTTCCCAGCCGATGTCTTCCTTGGGGAGGATGGCGAAGCCGTTGGCACCGTAGTTGGCCAGACCCTTCTTTACGCCGACCATTTGCGGACCGTTGGCGAAGGGGAGGATACCGTAGTGGCCGAAGGCCTCCGATTCGAGCTCATTGACGCGGTCGATTTGTTCGTCCTGGGAAGGAAGCTTCTGCAGCTCTTCAATCTTCTTATCAAATTCCTTGGTGCCAGTGCTGGACATATTTAGTGTGGAATCGCTGGCGTAGTACTGGCCAAAGTAGGCGACTCCAAATGGATCGGAGGAAGCAATGGCGGACAGGAAGAGGTCGAAGTCTCGCTCAGAGGTTACCTTCGAGAACTCAGCAGAAGGGCGCTCTTCAATCTTGAGGTCAACGCCGACGTCCTTGAGCATCTTTTGAAGTGCGGCGGCAAGGGACTTGGATACCTCATCGTCGCCGATGAGGATATAGCGCAGGGATAGTTTTTCGCCGTCTTTAGCAAAGATTCCGTCATCACCTTGTTGATATCCGGCATCCTCGAGCAGCTTCTTGGATTGCTCGGGGTCGAACTTGATGACGTCCTTGATATTGTCCTTGTAGCCCTCCTGGGTGGAGTAGAGGGTAAGCGAGCCCGGCATCTCTTCTTCATAGCCCAGGCCGTTATAGCGGATCTCGGCCAGCTGATCGCGGTCGATGGCGGAGAAGACGGCGTGGTGCACATCCTCATCCTTGAGCTGTGGCGCCTTGGAATTGAGGGTGAGGATGACATTGGCAGGGCGCAATGCTGCGCGGATATCGATGTCCTCGCCCATTTCACCGGCAATGGTGAGGCTGTTCTTATCGGCCACGCCAGCCGCGTCGATTTCCACGGCCTGGAAGGCGTTGATGGTGGCCTGGGATTCCATGACGCGGAAGCTTACCTTCTTCATCTTTGGCTTATCGCCCCACCACTTTTCGTTCGGCACGAGGCTAAGGGTGCCACCCTTAAAGTCCACATTGTCCACCTTGAATGGGCCAGCGCCGTACTGCGGGTTCAGTTTGCCCAGGTAGGCCTTGTCAAACTTCTCTGGGCTATCAATAGCGGGGTGGAGCAGTTGATTGAAAAGACCCTGCCACCACGGGTAGGGGCCATCGAAGGTGATGACCACGTCCTTGTCGGTAGCTCCCTTTTCCACGGAGGTGATGCGCTCGTAGCCGTCGGTGGAGTTTACCTGGACGTCCTCGTCCTTGCCGTTGTTAAAACGCCAGGTATTCTCAAAGGCCTTCCAATCGATGGGCGTGCCGTCGTTGAAGGTGGCGTCTTTGTTGATCTTGTAGGTGACGACGGTGTTCTTGCCCTTCTTGTCTTCCTTGGCCTCGTCGATGTAGTCGGGGTTTGGGGTGTAGTTTCCCTCGCCGTCGTAAAGTGCCAGCTGTGGGTTGTACCAACCCCATACCGTGCGGGTATCGGTGACCATATTGGCATGGAAGGTGTTTTGCTGCTCGGTCAGTTCGCCGATGGGGAGGGTGAGTTCACCGTCGTCCTTGAGCTCGTCGCGGGATTTTTCGTTATAGTCGCCGGCTGGATTGACCTCGATGTCGAGGCCGCCTACGGCCTTATTAGAGCCTCCGCCCGAGTTGGCGGCACAGCCGGTGAGCGCGAGGGCTGCGGCGGAAAGGGTGGCTACGGTAGCGATCCGGAAGCGAGTGAACTTGTGCATAATCGGGTTCTCCTTGAGTGAGAGGAAAGTGAAAGATGTGGAAGCGGGGCAGCCGCCACATCCTTCTAGGTGTGAGGTCAACTATATAGAACGGTTGCTGTGCGGCGGGTCACTTTCGTGAAATTGGGGATGTATCGGCCGGATAGGGGTTGCGTCGCCTGCGGGCGGTCTCCGGATCTGGAATCGGAATAGCTTCCAGTAGCTTCTTGGTGTAATCCGCTTGGGGGTTTTCGAAGACCTCGTCGGTCGGCCCGGATTCCACAAATTGGCCCTTATACATGACGGCCAACCTATCGGAGAGGTGGCGCACCACCGAAAGATCATGGGCCACGAAGAGGTAGGACAGCCCCAGCCTTCTCTTCAGATCTTCAAGCAAGTTGATGACACCAGCCTGGATGGAGACATCGAGCGCGGAGACGGGTTCGTCCAACACCAAAACCGAGGGGTTGGTAGCCAGCGCGCGGGCAAGGCCGATGCGCTGGCGCTGCCCGCCGGAGAAGTGGCTAGGAAAGCGGTCAAGCTGGGAGGAATCAAGGCCGACCAGGCCCATGAGCTCATTGATGCGGGCGTCCACGTCGCCATCAAAGCCGAGGGAATTGAGAGGTTCGGCAATGACCTCGCGAACCGTAAGACGCGGGTTAAGCGAGCTCATCGGGTCCTGGAAGACAATTTGGATGTCCTTGCGGGCCGCGCGGCGCTGGGAGTTACTCATCCCGGCCGCGTCTTTCCCGTTGAGCACTACAGCGCCATGTTCGGGTTTGAGATCCATGATTTCCAGCAGGGTGGTGGTCTTGCCGCAGCCGGATTCGCCCACGATGGCCATGCATTCACCCTTGCGGATATCAAAGGTGAGACCGTCTACTGCCTTGACCGTTCCGACGCGGCGCTTGACCAGTGCGCCCTTGGTGAGCGGGAATTCTTTGCGCAGATCCGTGACTTCTAGGGTGGTGGGGCGCTCATCGCGGGGTATACCAGCCATGACATCATCGGCCAGCTGTGGCGGTTTGAACATGAGATCGCCGCCGATTTTGCGGTCGCGGATTTCGGGTGCGCGCAGGCAGGCGCTCTCGTGGCCCGGGGCATCGTCCAGCAGGCTCAGCGGTGGCTCGCCTTCGGAGCAGGCGGGTTGCGCCACGGGGCAGCGCGGGGCAAATTGGCAGCGCTGCTTGAGATCGACCAGCACTGGTGGGCTGCCCACGATGGGAGTGAGCGGTTCTTCGGCCGATACGTCAGGGCGCGGCGTGGAGCCGAGCAGGCCCACGGTATAAGGCATGCGGGGCTGGGAGAAGATGGTATCCACATCGCCGCGCTCCACGGGGCGGCCGGCGTACATGACCATGACATCATCGGCCGTTTCTGCCACCACGCCCATGTCATGGGTGATCATGATGGTCGCGGCGCCGGTTTCGCGCTGCGCGAGCTTGATGACGTCCAGGATCTGCGCCTGAATGGTCACATCCAATGCGGTCGTGGGCTCATCCGCGATGAGCACGCGCGGATTATTCGCAATCGCAATGGCAATAACCACGCGCTGGCGCATGCCGCCCGAGAACTCGTGTGGGAAGGACTTCAACCGCAGGTGCGGATCGGGGATGCCCACGAGATCGAGCAACTCCGTAGCCTCTTTGAGTGCCTGCTTTTTGCCGACGTCCCTATGGGCCTGGATTGCTTCCACTAACTGCGATCCAATATCGAAAACCGGGGTGAGCGCGGAGAGCGGGTCTTGGAAGATCATTCCAATGCCGTTGCCGCGGATCTCAGACATCTGCTTATCGCTCAGGCCAAGTAGCTCGCGGCCCTCGAATTTCACGGATCCAGTGATCTTTGCGTAGTCCGGCAACAGGCCCATGATGGACATGGAGGTTACTGATTTACCGGATCCGGATTCACCCACGATGCCGAGTGTGCGGCCAGGGTAGAGATCAAAATCTACGCCGCGGACCGCGGAGACGGATCCGGCCTCGGACGGGAAGTTAACGCGCAGGTCTTTAACGGACAAGACAGGCGAGGTCATGCTTTGCCTCCGGAATTCGAGTTGGGGTCGAGCGCATCGCGCAGGCCATCACCGATGAAGGCCATAGACACGGTGAGCAAGGTCAGGGTTGCGGCAGGGAAGTAGAACAGCCACGGGGAGGACTGCACAGCGGCGGTGCCGCCCTGCAGGAGGGTGCCAAGGGAGACGTCGGGAAGCTTGACGCCCAAGCCCAGGAAGGACAGGGCCGTCTCGGAGCCCACGGTGCCCACCACGCCGAAGACGAATTGGATGATAAGAAGCGAGCCAATATTTGGGATGACGTGGCGCACGATGGTCCGCAACTTGGAAACACCCATGTAGCTAGCTGCGCGGACATAGTCTTGCTCGCGCACCGTAAGTGCCAAAGACCAAATCACGCGGGCCTGGTACATCCAGCCAAAGACAATGAGGACTACGATGAGTAGCTTCCAGTCGCCACCAGAATCCGCTACCACCAGCGCAATGAGCAAGAAGGTAGGGATGGACAGCAAAAAGTGGATGACCGCCAGCACCGCCTTTTCGGCTACTCCGCCCCACAGGGCCGCGGCCGATCCGACAAAAGCGGAGATGACCAAGGTAGCCAGTGATACCACGATGGCGATGGTTAGCGACCTCCCTAAGCCGTGAATGGTCTGGGCGTAGAGGTCATTGCCGGTATCATTCGTGCCGAACCAGTGCTCGGGGCTCGGCGGCTCCGACAGGGCGAGGAAGTCCGGTTCGGTGTAGTCCCACTTGGCAAAGAAGCCGCCGAAGAGGGCTGCCAGCATCAAAAAGACCAGGATGATAAGGCCTAGGGTAGCGAGCTTATTGCGGAAGAAGCGGCGCAGGTAGAGCTTGTAACGCGAAGTGCCACGCGGCATCTGCTCTAAGGTGGCTACTTGCTCGGCCTCGGCCGGGGAGAAGGGGTCCCCCGTTGCGACCTCGCTGTGCGCGGTGATTTCCCCGCGCGGTTCCTGCTTGAAATAGTTGCGGTCTTTAGATGGGGTCATTTAACTCACCCTCACTCGTGGATCAAGCGCAACGACGACCACGTCCGCCAATACCGCGGAAATGGCTGTCGTGGCGGCGCCAAAGGCGGCGACGGCTGCTGCACCGTTGACGTCGTTCTTGCTAATGGTTTCGATGAAGTACTGGCCCATGCCGTTCCAGCCAAAGATGCGTTCAGTCATCACCGCACCGGTGAAAATACCCGGAATGGAAAAGGCTACCGAGGTAGCTACTGGAATGATGGAGGTGCGCAGCGCGTGCTTGCGAATGGCTTGCTGGCGGGTCAATCCCTTTGCGCGAGCGGTGCGTACATAGTCTGCATCCAAGTTATCCAGCAGCAAGGTGCGCTGGGTCATGTGATAGCTGGCGTAGCTAATGAAAACCAGCGAAATAGTGGGAAGAACCAAGTGCTGCGCGGAGTCCATTAGCTTGGGGAAGAAGCCTTCCACATCCAGCGAGTGGGAGCCGACGACATAGAAAATTTTCTTTCCGGTGAGCTCGTTGATTTTGAGCGCGCCCCACACCACAGCGATAGAAGCGACCACCACGTGGGTATTCATTGCGATGATGGAAATGCCCTGCCAGATGCGGTCGCCGGTCTTGTACTGGCGCGAAGCAGTATAAACACCCACGGCCACGCCGATGAGGATGGACAAAATAGTAGAAAGCAAGAGCAGCTGCGCGGAGACCCAGATGCGGTAGCTAATTTCTGAGTTCACCACCTCGCCCACTGGAGATTGGCCCCAGTCCCATTTGGTGAGGATATTGGTCAGCCACGTCCACCAGCGTTGCACTAGCGGGGTATCGGGGCTGAGGTTATAGGGCTCAAGAAGGTTATTGATTTCCTCCGCCGAAAGCGGCGGGCGGCGGCCGATGTAATTGGACCGTGGGTCCAGGAAGTTGGCCGCCAAGAGATAGGCGAGGTTGGTAGCCAAAAAGATCATGAGTAACCAGCCCAAGGTCTTTTTGATCAGATATTTAGTCATAGAGATTCTCCGTGCGTGGTTAAGCAGGAAACGGGATGTAAATGTGGTTCCAACGAGCGAATCGTTGTATGTGACCAATTTAATAAGCTGTTGCGCGGGGCACAATCGAATTAGCCCCGTGATATAAATCCCCTTTAAAGTGATAGGTATTGGCGGAGGTGGCGAGGTGGGAGAATAGTGCAATAAAGCGCCGATGAACAGGGGATATGGCGTTCGCGATTGTTGAACACTTATAGTATTTGTTTAATTGAATGAAATTAACTCGGGGGTGAATATCTTCGCCCGCGCCCCGACCGCTTGCCTGTCGCCGGCGCTGGGTAGTCTTGGCGGATATGGATGACCCCACCCGCATCGATCCCACTCTTGAGTCCCTCCGTCGCGCCTGGGAAGGCCAACCCGACCTCAGCCTCGCCACCTTCTTTGCCATGCTGGCTAATCGGGGCATCGGTTGGGGTGCGAGCGATGCGGAGCTGGTAGCGGAGTTGCAGCGACAAGCGGCCGTGCATCCACCGCTTCTGCCCTTGGATAACGGACGCATTGCGGAAGGGGAGTGGCTGGTGCTTGCCGACGCCCCCACTAACCGCATTACCGCCACCCCCACCCACGTCATCGTGCGCCGTCCACAAGCTCAACCCGTGGTATGGGCATATGATTCCATTCGCCCAACCGGGCCCGGCCGGCCTTTTACCATTCGTGATACAGAAGGCTTCGAGCACCGCTTTGGCGTGGTTACCAGCCTCATGCGGTTGAGCACTACGTGCCCAGACCTCAAGGGCCTGAAGCGACAGGAGTTAGGCGATTTCGTCTTTGTTCTTCGCTTCTCCGGGGCCATTGGCGTTCTTGACCATGGGTTACACCTATTTGCCAAGGAAAATCGCCGCGTTACTCGCCAGGATTATTCTTGGCAGCGAATAGAAAAATGCCGCCCCGGAGAGGAACTGGAAGTGATCCTCGGGGGCGGCGAATCGGCCCGTTTGGGGGCCATTGAAGAGGTCCTAGTGGCAGAGACCCCGAACCCGCTATTCGGATAGGTCCTTCAGAGGCCCAACCTTGCTGAATTGCAGTTTATAAATGGTGTCCAAATCCGCGTCCGGGAAAGCCGCGCGGAAATCGCGTTCATTGGTCTCCACGGCGCCAGTAAGGCGCTCCACCGGGGTATCCGGATTGGCCGTGACCGTGTACTGCAGGGTAGGGCGGGCACGGTCATAAGCCACGAGCCGCTCCACGTGCTCGACGCCCTTAATTCCATCCAGATCCTGGGCCACAGCACCGGCAATAGCGTTCATCGACGTCGTGATAGATCCCTTGTCATTAGACGATGCAGACTCCACGTTATTAAAGCGACGGTGGCGCAGGTTAGCTACCACGAGCCACAGGCCTACGATAAGCAGTAGTGCGGAACCACCGGCCAGCGCCCAGACCCACCAGTCATTGTCCGCCAACGTCTTCCACGCATCGTGGTCCACCCACAGGGCTAAGTACTTGGCAAACTCCACATTGAAGTGGATAAGGATGGGCCACACGCCCAAAGCGATGAGGATTATTCCCAGCAGGCCGAGCAGGATACGGTCAAAAGTAGCAAGTTTTCTAGACATTGTTATCCAACTCCGGAATCTTTTCTACAGCTACGGTGACCTGTGGCGGATTCTTTAAGTGCGCCAGGCACTGCGTAACCGCGGTCTCTACTCGGCCCTGCAGCTCGGCATCGTCGGTATCACCATTGACGGTGACCTTAGCGGTCTTTTTATCCGCTGAGGTCTGTGCGGAGGCAACGCCCGGCACGCGGCGAGCAGTCGCCGAAGATAGGCGAGCGATATCTACCGGCCGCATCCACATGGACGCGGTATCGGAAGCCAGCTGCAGGTGCGTTGTGCGGCGCGTCTTTAGCGTTGCAAATAGGAAGATAAGGCCGACGATGATGGATGCGACACCGGCCCAAATCATCCAGGTCTGCAGCTGTTCAGTGGCGATGAGGTTAAGTACTGGCTGTACCCACGATTGGGCATCGGAACCAGAACCTACAAGCCACGTCTCGCGCACGCCGACGATGCCCGCGACGATCAGAAGCAGCCCTAGAATCACAGCCCACGATCGCGCCGCTGGAGACGCCTTCGGCTGCTGCCCAAAGTTTTCAGGCATGTGCTGTTCAGCCATGGTTGCCTCCTTGTGGGCGGTAGGGGTTTATGGAAATGGCGCGCAACGGCTCCGGCCGTGGCACATCCACGTGCAGTGGGCGAGGGTTGGCCGGGGTGACCTCAATACGTTTGAGTGCTTGTGGTCGAGGGGCTTGTACCTTTCGCGCAGGAACGGACTTAGGGGTCTGCACGCGGCGCGGTGTCCACTCGTGGCGGATCTCGATATCACGCAGCGGCTGCGGCCGAGGAGCTGATACCTGTACTTTTCGCGACAGCGGGCGAACCTGTCCGCTGGGGACCAGCTTGGCTGGGCGCGGTGCCGCCACGCTGTGAACGTGTACCGGCTTAGGCTCTTTGAGAGGCCGCAGCGCATGTTCACCTGGGGAAGAGATTTCGCGCAGGTGGTGGTCAGGGAGATCAGCAGAGACACTGCGTACCTCAGCCTCGCGCGGAGTGTTTACGGACCGCACCGCGATGTCGGAGTCCGGGGCAGTGACGCTGCGCACCGGTGTTTTCTGCGGTGTGGCAATGCTGCGTACGTTGACCGACTCGGCAGTGACCGGCTGCCAGACCGGCGAGGGCGTGATGTGCGGCGCGACGGCAGCAGCAACCTGGCGCTGCTCCACTTCTGCCGCTGTTACCCGATTGCCCGGAACGGAACCGCCAACGGTGACATTAACGCGTGTAGTGGAATAACCGGTATGTGCCGCGATGGCTTCTGAAATGGCGGCGCGGGTATGCTCCGCCACCGTAGTAACCGGCGAGGGCCACACTACGCCGATAGTGGCGTTGACGGCCGCTACCTCGCGCTCCGAGTCCATTTGGACCGAGACCCGTGGAAAACCGCGGCCGCCGATGCCCGCTAGCTTGGCCTCTATGGCCTTGGTGCCGGGGACGCTAGCGATCGCGGCGGTAACGATGCGTTCCATGGTCCGCAGCGAGATACGCGTGTGGCCCTGAGTGGAACTATCTGTCATTAACCTTGGCCTTTCTCCTTACCGATGAGGCCATTCCACACCGAGGTGAGATCGATACGGCCATCAAAGTGTGCTCCCACGATTCCGCCAATGGCAGCAAGGAGTACGGCGAGCAGGGTCGGACCCCAACCTAGGTGCAAAAAGAAGGCAAGAATAAGGCCGGAAATGATGCCCAAAGTGGTGTAATTTTTCATATCTATTCCTTCGATGGAGCAGCGGATAAGCCATCCACGGCGTCAGAAAACTCAACGTCAATGCGCTGCAGTTCGGGACATGCCCCTCGTGCGGCGGACCGGATGTCTTCTGCCAAGGCATAAAGGTCCGGCGCCGCGCTGATATCGACGCGGATGTTGATCTGCAGGTGGCGATCGTCGCGCGGATTGGGTCGCCGCATACCGACGATGCGCTCGCCTGGGAGGTACAAACTCACCGAACCGAACGAACCGCCGTCGAGTGCAGCGACGCCGCGGACCTTCGTGACGGCCTGTGCAATAGCGTGGGCGTGGCTTACCTCGAGCTCGAAATGTGCTCGGGGCTCAGGCATTGGGCTTAGGCCTGACCCTGGTTCAAAGCAGCCTGGTCTTCAGACTCGGACTCATCTTTCGGCAGCTTGACATCGTGAACAACAACGTTGACGCGCTCGACACTCAGGCCAGTCATGCGCTCTACAGCATTCATGATGTTGCGGCGGATAGCCTCAGCGAGCTCGTGGATGGCCACGCCGTACTCAGCCGTAATTGCAATCTCGATGCGGGCGGAGCCTTCTGCTACCTCTACGTCTACGCCCTGGCGGACGTCCTCGGAAGCACCGAAAGACTCGCGAATATTGCCGATCATGCGGGCGCCGCCGCCGCCCAGGGAATCCACGCCGGAAACCTCGCGGGCTGCGATGCCGGCAATCTTGGAGACCACGACATCATCGATGGTGGTGGTACCGTACTGGGTTTCCAGGTTGTTATTGACCTCGCGCTCCTCGGAAGCGGGAACCTGGTTGTCAGAGTTTTGTGCAGGGGTCTTGTTTTCAGACATGGGCGAGTGAGCCTTTCTTTATTGGGTAATGCATGAACGCGATATTCAACTATCTAGGCAGGACAAAGAGTCCACAGCCATTGCCTCCGAGTTTAGATACTTCTCAGCCGAGTGTGGGGTGCGAGGCAACAAAATTTTCCAAAACGTGATTTTTGGCACGGTTTAATACGCGGCTTGAAAAACCGCAGCCCAACATGCTTAAATACAAAGGTTGCTTTAACAGGGCAGCGAGAACCGAGATGTGGTGCGAGCGACGGACGTCGTCAAGCGCAGTCTCGGGGAGACGCTGAGCTGGTAAAGCGAACATGACACCTTCGTTGTCGCCATGTTTCAGGGGAACTTGAAACATTGACTGGAAGGTCATTCGATCGGGCTAGGTCCGCGTTAGAGCAGTGACACCCCGAGAAGATGGACCGGAGAAGGGGCATGGCAAATAAACAGCGGCAGTAGACGAATTGGACACTCTCCACGTGTAATGCGTGAAAACCGTCCTCTTCACAATACTTTGACCACGGGTCTTGTACCCCGTCGAGAGCACTGCGTTCTGGCGCTTGCCATGTACCGCAACTCTTGGTCGTCATGACAGTCAGACCACTGGCGTTGTGTCAGGCCCCCAAGCCCGGACAACGTTATAGAGAAATCGAGAAGCAATTTCCCACCGCTTCACGCCCCGGAAACGCCGGGAATGTGAAAGTGGGGAAGCGAGGAAGAGGATAAGCGTGGCGGGACAAAAAATCCGCATTCGGCTGAAGGCCTATGACCACGAGGCTATCGACGCTTCTGCAAAGAAGATCGTCGAGACCGTTACCCGTACCGGTGCTCGTGTAGTCGGCCCAGTGCCGCTCCCAACCGAGAAGAACGTATACGCAGTTATTCGTTCTCCGCACAAGTACAAGGACTCTCGCGAGCACTTCGAGATGCGCACTCACAAGCGCCTGATCGACATTCTCGACCCAACCCCGAAGACCGTTGATGCTCTTATGCGCATCGATCTTCCGGCAAGCGTCGACGTGAACATCCAGTAAGCGACTTTGGTGGAGAACAAATAATGAGTGAAAACGAGATCAAGGGCATTCTGGGCAAGAAGCTCGGCATGACCCAGGTCTTCGACGAGGACAACCGCGTTGTACCGGTTACCGTCGTCGAGGCAGGGCCATGCGTTGTCACCCAGATTCGCACCCCCGAAACCGATGGCTACAGCGCCATCCAGATCGCCTTTGGCGAAATCGACCCACGCAAGGCAAATAAGCCGGTTGGTGGTCACTTCAAGAAGGCTGGCGTAACCCCACGCCGTCACGTTGCGGAAATCCGCATGGACGACACCTCTGCTTATGAGGTTGGCCAAGAGGTCAAGGTTGACATCTTCGAGGGCATCACCTTCGTTGACGTCACCGGCAAGACCAAGGGCCACGGCTACGCTGGTGCCATGAAGCGCCACGGCTTCGCAGGCCAGGGCGCAGCTCACGGTAACCAGGCCGCTCACCGCCGCGTTGGTGGCATCGGCGGCGCTGCTACCCCGGGCCGCGTCTTCAAGGGCAAGCGCATGGCTGGCCGTATGGGCCAGGACCGCGTGACCACCCAGAACCTGAAGATTCAGAAAATCTATGCCGAGTCCAACCTGCTGCTCATCAAGGGTGCTATCCCTGGTGCGCGCGGCGGCCTCGTCACCGTTAAGACCGCAGTGAAGGGCGGTGCACACGCATGAGCAACCTCAAGCTAGACGTCCACACTTCCGAGGGTAAGACCAACGGCTCTGTAGACCTGCCTGCTGAAATCTTTGACACCGAGGCATCCATTGCTCTGATGCACCAGGTTGTTAACGCTCAGCTTGCTGCTGCACGCCAGGGCACCCACGCAACCAAGACCCGCGGCGATGTCCGCGGTGGTGGTCGCAAGCCTTTCCGTCAGAAGGGCACCGGCCGTGCACGCCAGGGCTCCATCCGCGCACCGCATTACACCGGTGGCGGCACCGTCCATGGCCCACAGCCGCGCGACTACGCACAGCGCACCCCTAAGAAGATGATCAAGGCTGCTCTCTTCGGTGCACTGTCTGACCGTGCTCGCAACGAGCGCATCCACGTCATCGAAGAGCTCGTACCGGGCCAGAAGCCGTCCACCAAGTCGGCTAAGGCCTTCCTCGAGTCCCTGACCGAGCGCAAGAACGTGCTCCTGGTCATCGGCCGCGAGGACATCAACGCTCGTCGTAGCGCTAATAACCTGCCTAACGTTCAGATCCTGGACGCTGGCCAGCTCAACACCTACGACGTTCTCTACTCCGATGACGTTGTGTTCTCCGTTGAGGCGCTACACACCTTCATCAACCGCGCAACCGGCGCGGATAAGGAGGAGAACTAATGGCTAAGATTTCTAACCCACGCGATATCATCATCGCCCCGGTTGTATCCGAGAAGTCCTACGGTCTGATGGAGCAGAACGTGTACACGTTCTACGTCTCCACGGACTCCAATAAGTCCCAGATTAAAGATGCCGTAGAGCAGATCTTTGACGTCAAGGTCGACTCCGTGAACACCGTGAACCGTGCAGGCAAGCGTAAGCGCACCCGCACCGGTTACGGCCAGCGTAAGTCCACCAAGCGTGCATATGTGACGCTCCGTGAAGGCAGCGACTCCATCGACGTCTTCGGCGGCGGCGCTTAAGCGTCACCGGAGAGCCGAAAGGAAAAGGAAGAATTATGGCTATTCGTAAGTACAAGCCGACAACTCCGGGTCGCCGCGCATCCTCCGTTTCTGAGTTTGACGAGATCACTCGTTCTACTCCGGAGAAGTCCCTGCTGCGCCCGCTGAGCAAGACTGGTGGCCGTAACAACTACGGCCGCATCACCACCCGCCATATCGGCGGTGGCCACAAGCGCCGTTACCGTCTGATCGACTTCCGTCGTAACGACAAGGACGGCATCCCGGCAAAGGTCGCTCACATCGAGTACGACCCGAACCGCACCGCAAACATTGCACTGCTTCACTACGTTGATGGCGAAAAGCGCTACATCATCGCCCCTAAGGGTCTGAAGCAGGGCACCATCGTAGAGTCCGGCCCGAATGCAGATATCAAGGTTGGCAACAACCTGCCTCTGCGTAATATCCCGACCGGTTCTACCATCCACGCTGTTGAGCTCAAGCCGGGTGCTGGCGCTAAGCTGGCTCGCTCCGCTGGTGCTTCCATTCAGCTGCTGGGTAAGGAAGGCAAGTACGCAGTTCTGCGTATGCCGTCTTCCGAAATCCGCCGTGTGGATATCCGCTGCCGCGCCACCGTTGGTGAGGTTGGCAATGCCGAGCAGATGAACATCCGCTGGGGCAAGGCCGGCCGTATGCGTTGGAAGGGCGTTCGCCCGACCGTCCGCGGTGTCGTAATGAACCCGGTTGACCACCCACACGGTGGTGGTGAGGGTAAGACCTCGGGTGGTCGCCACCCTGTGTCCCCATGGGGCCACAAGGAGGGTCGCACCCGCAACCCGAACCGTTACTCCAACAACATGATCGTGCGCCGTCGTCGCCCGAACAAGAAGCGCTAAGAGGAGGTAAACAATGCCACGCAGCCTTAAGAAGGGCCCGTTCGTCGATGAGCACCTCCTCAACAAGGTGGATGCTCAGAACGATGCAGGCACCAAGCAGGTCATCAAGACCTGGTCTCGCCGCTCGACCATTCTCCCCGATTTCATCGGTCACACCTTCGCCGTCCACGACGGCCGCAAGCACGTGCCGGTTTTCATCGAGGACTCCATGGTCGGCCACAAGCTGGGCGAGTTTGCACCAACCAAGACCTTTAAGGGTCACGTCAAGGATGACAAGAAGGGACGTCGATAAGCGATGAGTGAGACCATCACCTCCGCATCCGCCACGGCCCGCTACGTCCGCGTCACCCCGATGAAGGCACGTCGCGTGCTCGATCTGGTCCGCGGCAAGTCCGTAAGCGAAGCCCTGGCTATCCTGAAGTACGCACCGCAGGGTGCTTCCAAGCCAGTTGCTAAGGTCGTTGCTTCTGCAGCCGCTAACGCTGAGAACAACTTCGGCCTCGACCCACGTACCCTGGTCATCTCCGAGGCTTTTGCCAACGAGGGTCCGACCATGCGTCGTTTCCAGCCGCGTGCACAGGGTCGTGCATTCATGATTCGTAAGCGCACCAGCCACATCACCGTGGTGGTCGAAAGCCAGCAGGAAGGGGCCAAGTAATGGGCCAGAAGATCCATCCTCACGGCCTACGTTTGGGCATCACTTCCGACTGGAAGACCCACTGGTTCGCCGATAAGGACTACGCGAACTACGTAGCCGAAGACATCAAGATTCGTAACTACCTCAACAAGGGCCTCGAGCGCGCCGGCATTGCCGACGTCGTTATCGAGCGCACCCGCGACCGCGTCCGCGTCGACATTCACACCGCCCGCCCGGGCATCGTGATTGGCCGCCGCGGTGCTGAGGCTGACCGTATCCGCCGCGAGCTGGAAAAGCTCACCGGCAAGATGGTTGCCCTCAACATCCTCGAGGTCAAGCAGGTAGACGCAAACGCAACCCTGGTTGCTCACTCCATCGCGGAGCAGCTGGTTAACCGCGTCGCATTCCGTCGTGCAATGCGCAAGGCTATCCAGTCCGCTATGCGCCAGCCACAGGTCAAGGGCATCAAGATTCTGCTGTCCGGCCGCCTGGGTGGTGCTGAAATGTCCCGCGTTGAGCGCTACCACGAGGGTCGCGTTCCGCTGCACACTCTTCGCGCCGAAATCGATTACGGCACCGCAGAGGCCCACACCACCTTCGGCCGCATTGGCATCAAGGTGTGGATCTATAAGGGTGACGTCGTCGGTGGCGTACGCGAGTCCGAACTGAACGCTCCGGCACAGGGCCGTGGCCGTGACCGCAATGGTCGCTCCCGCCGCGGTGGCCAGCGCCGCCAGCGTGCACAGCAGAAGCAGGAGGGCTAATCCATGCTGATTCCTAAGCGTGTTAAGTACCGCCGTCAGCACCGCCCGAACCGTCGCGGCGTGTCCAAGGGCGGTAACCGCATCAACTTCGGCGATTACGCTATCCAGGCTCTCGAGCCGGCGTACATCACCAACCGTCAGATTGAGGCCGCACGTATTGCCATCAACCGCCACGTCAAGCGTGGTGGCAAGGTGTGGATCAACATCTTCCCGGACCGTCCGTTGACCCAGAAGCCGCTCGGCGTTCGTATGGGTTCCGGTAAGGGCCCGGTTGAGAAGTGGGTGGCTAACGTTAAGCCGGGCCGCGTACTTTTCGAGATGAGCTATCCGAACGATGCCGTTGCAATTGAGGCTCTGCGCCGCGCTGGCCAGAAGCTTCCTTGCAAGGTCCGTATCATCAAGAAGGAGGACCAGTTCTAATGGCAACCGGTACCCCCGCCCACGAGTTCCGTGAGCTCGACAATGCTGAGCTGCAGTCCCGCCTGAAGGATGCGAAGGAAGAACTGTTCAACCTTCGCTTCCAGAAGGCCACCGGCCAGCTGACCAACAACCGCCGCATCGGCACGGTTAAGCGCGACATTGCCCGCATCTACACCGTTCTGCGCGAGCGCGAGCTGGGCCTGTCCGTTGCTCCGGGAGCTGAGGCTTAATCATGAGTGAGGCTAACGTGACTGATTCCAAGAAGGCACCTACTCCGAAGAAGGAGAAGGTCAAGGGCGCTCCTAAGGTTCGCACCGGCTATGTAGTATCCGACAAGATGAACAAGACCATCGTTGTCGAGCTGGAAGACCGCAAGCAGCACGCCCTGTACGGCAAGATCATGCGTTCTAACAAGAAGGTTAAGGCGCACGACGAGGAAGAAACCGCAGGCATCGGCGATCTCGTACGCATCGCTGAGACCCGCCCGCTGTCCAAGGACAAGCACTTCCGTCTCGTTGAGATCATCGAGAAGGCTAAGTAAAAACTAGCCAGCGCAGCCCCTGCTCCGAATCTAATGGTTCGGGGTAGGGGCCTTCGCCGTTTTCGGGCTTAGCTACGGTCGGGCCCTTCCATAAAACCAGTAGGGAACCCACGTGACGTCGGTGGTATCCAGGCCCCACTCATTCACCGCGAGGCCTCGTACGCTCTTTGCTAGCTCCCCCTCGCCGGAAGCCCACACGTACCCTGGCCCCGGCGCACGGGCATAGTCCGCTCTTAGAGCGGCTACGACAGCATCCGCCTCCTGACGCGGTTGGGTATGAATGATGCGCAGGCTGCGGACGCTTGTCTCCCACCGAGTTGCAAGGCCCGGCTCTACCTCGTCCTCGCTGGTTACCACGGCCATAACGTCGGTGGCTCGAAGCATCGCCGGGTTATGGTTTTCTTGGTAGGCCAAGATGTGCCGCAGGGCGGGCAGGGCGGATGCATCGGCGACTAGAAGTTGTGCCGACTCGGTTGGTCGCCACAAGTCGTTGCACGTAAAGAATCCCGCCGTATCGCCGGCTCGTGCGCGGCGAATCCACCGCGAGCCAGGTCCGGAATCGCCGTGGGTGACCACGTCGACATCGACTGTGGCCTCTTCTGAATGGAGCGCGCGGATGGTATACCAGCGCAGGTCCGGACGCCTCTCCTCGCAAATCGCGCTTACCGCCGAGCGGAGGTTTATGCCGTCGACGGGGAAGGGCCTAAATTCCTGTCCGGCTTGTGGCATGACGAGTCCAAAGAATTCATCGGGTCCGGAGAGGGTGTATGTCCGGAATGCCTCGGCATAAAACGTCAGGCGGTGCAGGCGCGGCCGGATCCGTTTATTATCGGTCAGAATAACGGGGATGAGTTCGTGTTGACGCATCGTGGCGGATTGTGGGGAAGAGTTCATGCGTCTAATATACTCATAATAAACTAAGGCTTGCCTAAATTACTCTTTGCGGTATAGGCTAAGCAAAGTTATTTTCCTCCTTCTTGAAAGGGCTAGCCTGGTGAAGATTTTCGGCCGTCGTAGTTTGGGTGCAGTAGCAGTGCTTTCTGCCGGAGCCGTAGCCTTAGGAGGCTGCTCCCGCGGTGAAGGCGATGAAACGGCTAAGGCTACTGACGCTTCCAGCGAGCAGCGGGTGGCTAGCCTGGGCCTGGGTGACGCCGATACGCTGCTTGCCCTGGGGATCACTCCCGTGGCGGTGGCACCGTGGGGTGCTGAGGGCGATGGCGATCCCTCCGGCGTCGGCCCCTGGGCAGATAAGCTTTTGGGCGATGCAAAGCCTGAGGTGATTTATAACACCGCAACCGGATTCACCGCGGATACCTTTGAGCAGATCACCGCGGCAGATCCCACCCAGATCATTGCGGTGAACCAGGCCGTGGATGCGCATACGAAGGAATCCCTGGAAGACATCGCGCCTACCACCGTCAAGCCAGATGGCTATGAAGACTGGCAGGTGCCCTGGGAAAAGCAGGTAGAAACCATTGCAGACGCGGTGGGTAAGGAAGACGAAGGCGATAAGCTTATCGATGACACCGAAAAGGCCTTCGAGGAATTCCGCCGCGAGCACACGGAATTGCAGGATAAATCTGCGGCCATCGTCATGCCTTATGACGGCAAAATCGGCCTCTACACCGAGGAGGACGGGCGCGGACAATTCATCGAGGATCTTGGCATGGAGATCCCCGATGCCTTGCAGGGCGATGGCAGCAGCTTCTTCGTTGACATTGCCCCAGAAAATTACGCAAAACTTAACCAGGTTGATTACCTCTTTGTCCTGGACTACAACGGTTCCTCCGAAGCCTTGAAGAAGGATAAGACCTTCCAAGGCCTCGACGTTGTCAAGGATGGTCGCGTGCGCTACCTGGATACGGATACCGGTAATGCCATGAGTATGCCGAACCCGGTGACCATCCCCTGGGCAGTAGATAAGTTTGAAGAGAAGCTGTAATTGTCAGCAACCACGAAAGTCGGCCAAAAAATCCAGACGGATAACACCGCAGATAGTCCTACCGCCACCGGCGCCGCCGCACCGGTAATGACGCGGGCACAGAGTCACAAGCTGCTCCTTGTTGCCCTCATCCTCGCCAGCCTGGTGTTGGCGGTGGCGTCCTTGACGCTAGGATCCCGCTCGATTCCGCCCGGGAAGGTCATCGCCGCCCTGCACGGAGCAGGGGAGCAGGATATCCACGATATCGTGTGGAACCTGCGCATGCCGCGCACCTTCCTGGCTTATTTCGCCGGCGCGGCCCTTGCTGTGGCCGGTGTACTGGCGCAATCGTGGACCAGAAACCCGCTGGCGGATCCAGGGTTTATTGGCGTTACCGCGGGTGCGTCATTCTTTGTTGCCATAGGCACGGCCATCGGCATTGCTACCTCCACCGGTATGCGGACTACCCTCGCGCTCGCTGGCGCGGGTATTACCACGCTGCTGGTCTTAGCCGTATCGCGGCGGTTTCAGGATCCTCTGACGCTCGTTCTGGTAGGTGCCGGCGTCTCCGCCGCCTTGGGATCGGGCGCGATGATCATCGGCCTTTATTCCACGGACGTCCTCGATAGCATGCGGCGGTGGACCATCGGATCCACCTTTGGCCGCGGCCCAGAAGACGTCGCGATCGCGGGCATAGGGCTTGTTATCGGCCTAGCGTGCGCGGCGATGGCAGCCAGACCCCTCGACCTTTTGGCTATGGGGGAGGAGTCCTCCCTCGCCTTGGGCGGGTCCCCCACCACCGCGCGGGTGGGCGCGGCGCTCAGCGTCGTGGTGCTGGCCGGCAGTGCAACGGCGGCAACGGGGCCCATTGCCTTCGTCGGCTTTGCCATTCCTCACATCGTGCGGCGGGTGGTGGGCCCTAGCGTTGCTACCATGCTTTTGCCCTCCGCGCTCTTAGGTGGTTGTGCCGTGCTTGCCGCCGATATCATCGGCCGCCTCATTGTGGGTAACTCGGAGCTGGAGATGTCCATCGTCCTCGCGGTAGTGGGCGCACCCTTCCTCATTTGGGGTGCCCACCGAGGAATGGGCAGAACGTGGGGGTAAAACGCATGACCACGATCAGCACAATTTTAACAGCGCAGCAACGCCGTCGGCACGCGCGCGTGCTCGCTTCCACGTTGGCATTTATCCTTATCGCCCTTATCGCGTACTTAGTATTGTTGGGGCAAGGTTCCGTGGAACTGAGCCCACGGCAAGTCATCGATGTCCTCACCGGCGGCGGCAGCGAGAGCCACATCAGGGTGGTGTGGGACTTGCGCCTGCCGGTTGCTATCGCCACCGTCATCGTGGGCACCGCCCTCGGTCTGGCCGGTTCTTGGACGCAAACCATGGCCCGCAACCCGCTCGCCTCGCCGGATATTTTAGGCGTTACCGGCGGGGCATCGGTGCTGGTGGTCCTGGGCACCGTGCATTCGCGCCCCAGTTTCGCTGAGGGCATCCCGGAGTTTTGGTGGCGGGCATGCTTGGCGACGATCGGCGCCCTCCTCGTTGTCCTCCTCCTCGCCACCCTTGGTGGCATCGGTACGAGCAACCGCATCGTCATCGTCGGTATTGCCTTATCGCTGCTGTTTCAGGCCATCGTGGCGTATTTGATGCGCAGCGCCCAGGTCCTGCGCGCTGCGGAGGCGCAAACGTGGCTTGCGGGATCGACTGGATTTGTGCGCATGGAGGTCATCCTCCCTCTGCTGGCGGCATTAGCGCCGTTTCTCGCTATAGGCATCTGGTGCGCGCGGGAATTGCCGTTGCTTGCCCATGATGATTCCTCCGCAACCACCCTGGGCGTGAATATCTCCCGCCAGCGCTCTCTTCTGCTTATCGCGGCAACCGGTATCAGCGCCGTGGTGGTCTCGGTGGTGGGACCCATTGGGTTTATCGCGCTGCTAGCGCCGCACCTGGCGCGGATGGTGGCGCGCACCCCCACGCCATCGCCGCTGGCGTCGGCAGCCGCGGGCGCGGCGTTGCTTACCGTGTGCGCCGTCATCGCTGGCGCTATCCCGGTAAACGCGCCGGTGGGTGCGGTTTCCTCGGTCATCGGCGGCTGCGCCTTGGTGATAGTGGTGTGGAATGCGGCCGGGCGCAGCTAAACGTTGCGCCGCGGCACAGCGGGGGAAACGGACAAACACAGCGCCGGATGGTGCTAGATAGTCGTACGTGGATGAAGGAAAAGATATGACGAATAATCGGCCTAATCAGCCTAAACAGCCCACGAGCGCGAAGCCTCGGTGCAGTCTCCACGCCACCGGCATTCATGCGGGATATAAGGATGGCGAGGACATCCTTGCCGGCGTCGATCTGCACGCCCGTGCCGGCGAAGTCACCACGCTCATTGGGCCCAATGGCTGTGGCAAGTCCACGCTGCTGAAAACTCTCTCGAAAATCCTGGCCCCGCGGCAGGGCAGCGTCATGGTCGGGGACGCTGACCTACATGCGCTGTCCGCGAAGGATGCCGCGCAGCAGGTGGCGCTGCTGCCGCAGCACCCCGTGGCCCCCGATGGGCTACGGGTAGGCGAGTTGGTCGCGCGCGGGCGTCATCCCTATCAGGGGAGGATGCGCGGCCTTTCCGCTACGGATCGGGAGACTATCGCGCAGGCCTGCGAGGCTACCGACATTGTGGACTTCCTCGATCGTGATATCGCTTCGCTATCGGGTGGGCAGCGCCAACGCGTCTGGCTGGCGTTGGCACTGGCACAAGATACGCCTGTGCTGCTTCTCGACGAACCCACGACCTTTCTCGACCCCGCCCATGCCATGCGCATGCTGGAGTTGGCTCGCGCACAGGCGCAGGTGGGAAAAACAGTGGTTGTAGTCCTGCACGATCTCATGCTGGCCGGCCACTATTCTGATTCCATGGTGGTGATGAAAGCCGGCAAAATTATCGCTCGCGGGGCGCCGAAACAAGCGCTATCCCCGAAGGTATTGGAGCAGGCCTATGGCATCGAGGCTGAAGCCTGGGACGATCCGGATAGTGATGCCCCCATCATTGTTCCCCGCCGCGTCGTAGCGGCGCATTAGTGGAAGCCTGCCAATTGTGGCTGTTGCCCAGTCGCTCTAGTTGACCTTTCTTTGTATATCTAGAAAGGAAATTGCCACTACAAAAAGATTGAGCACGCTTCCCGCGCCGAGCAAAAAGGTACCGATTCGATAGGAACCTGTGCCCACGGCCGCCATATTGCCGTAGATATAGACCCAGATGCCCCAGCCGATGAGCAGAACGAGGCCGGCAAGACCAGAGAGCAGGCGGAGGCTACGAGGGGAGGCGGGGGCGAAGAATTTATAGGCGGCGTCGACAAGCGTGCAAGCCGCAAGCCCCAAACTCAGCCCGCCGGTCAACCAAACAGGAAGTAGAGCGGAGGTGCCAAAAACTACGGGCAGGATAAACGCGAGAAACGCGAGGATAAAGAGCGCGGAGTGCAGCCACAGGGTGCGCTTGGTGTAGGTCATAGCGCTGACTCTACTTCCTCACGCCGTGGTGGGTTAGCACCTTTGCGTGAAACGGTGATCCCTGCGGCGGCCGCGGCGAAGGACAGGATTTCCTTCCACTCCGCAGCTCCTAGTTCAGACAAAGCGGTGGCGTCGAGCCCGCGCTCATCAATCTGGGTCAACAATGCGGCCATGATGGTATCGCCGGCGCCAATGGTGTCGGCGACGGTGACCTTTGCGGTCGGCACCTGTAGTGCAGTGTCACCGGCCTGAACGCTAAGGCCCTCCCCGCCGCGGGTAATTACGACGACGGGGACCTGGGAAATGAGGTCGGTGCCGAGGAATTCCACCTCCTCGTCGGAAAGCTTGAGCACAGTGACGTGGGGGAGCAGGTCCGCTAGGAATTCTCGGTGCTCCTGGGTGGCGTAGAACGGGCGGATATTCGGATCGAGGGCGACCAAGGTACCTTGTGCGGCAAAATCCTTCAATAGTTGCGCATAGCGGGAGGCGCCAGGTTCAAGGGCAAGGGAGACCGTGCCAAAGCACGCGATATCGGCCGGAACCAAGTGTGGCTCAACCAAGCGGTCGGCGGTGCCCTCGATATAGAAGTTATAGGAAGCGGAGCCGTCCTCATGGATGGTCGTGACGGCTAGCGTGGTGGGCTCATCGCCACGCTGCAGGTGGGTGGTGGTCACGCCTTCTGACTTAAGGCGGCCAACGAGTTCCTGGCCAAAACCATCGGTAGAAAGGCGGGACTGGAACTCTACGTCCGCCCCCAGTCTCGCGGCTGCGATGGCCACGTTAAATGGCCCGCCGCCCAGCGCCGGGGTGTGGTCGTTCAAGCTGCCAGGGGCTACTGGAACGAGGTCCACGAGCCCTTCACCGCACACATGAATAGTCATATTTTCATAGTATCGGTGATATGAACTACCGGCCCAATTTTCACCTTGCCCCACCACAAGGCCGCCTCAATGATCCCAATGGTGTCTTTGTAGACGGTGATACCTTGCATGTTTACTACCAGCATGACCCTGCCTTCCCGCGCCAGCCCAAGCGCACCGGCTGGGGCCATGCGACCACACGTGTTTCCGCGCCCACGCCATGGCAACACCACCCGGATGCCTTATACCCGGATCTGCCCTATGACAAGGATGGATGCTATTCGGGCGGCGCGGTGGTCGATGGCACCGATGTCTGGCTGTTTTATACAGGCAACCTGAAACAAGACGGCCGCCGCATTCCCTCGCAGAACCGCGTGCGCGCCCTCGACCCTTCGGGCCCTGAAGGCGGCATCTATCTCCGCGATGAGAATAACCCCCTCATCCCGGACTCCCCGGAGGGTTATACGGGCCACTTCCGTGACCCACAGATCACCCGCGACGGTGACGGTTGGCGGATGGTCATCGGCGCCCAAACCGAAGATGAACGCGGCACCATTGTTCTCTACCGCTCCCAGGACTTAGCGCAGTGGGACTTTCAGGGCGAGATTGTTTTGGATGATCCTTCCCAGCTGCCGGGCGGATATATGTGGGAGTGTCCTAATCTCCTCACGCTAGGGGACAAGCAGGTACTCATCTTTTGCCCGCAAGCAGAAACGGACCGCTGCGGCTATGTCGTGGGCACGCTCGAAGGGTTGGATTTTCACATTGAGCGCGGCTTTACACTCTTGGATCACGGCACCCAGTTTTATGCGCCGCAGGCTACCGAGGACGGCATCCTGCTGGGGTGGATGGGCATGCCCTCCCAGGATGACACTCCGACGCAAGGCTGGGTGCACACCTTGACCCTGCCACGCCGCATCTGGCTTGAGGGTGACTACTTGCACCAAGAGCCGCTGTGGTCTGCCTTGCCGGAGACCCACGGGCGCGAAGGCTTTGGCTCCACCATCGATATCAAGGGCGAAGGTTCCTTTGCTCTTATCGACGCCGCCGGGGATGAAGCTTTCCGTGTCACCCAACGCGACGGGACCATTTCCTTTAATGGCGGAGAACCCATCGACTGCCCGGATGGTGAGATGCGCTTGATTGCGGATGGCTGCGCCGTTGAGGTCTATGCCGGGGGTGGTCGGATTGCTGCTTCGTTCGCGGTGTTTGGCGAGTCACCGTGGCAGGGGTGGGAACCGCGCGGGTAGGTGTACCTATCACCGGTGAAGTTGCCAACACTCCGCCCGAATGTGTGGACTTAGGCCCGGATTCCAGCTGTAATGGACATAAGTAGTCACGTCCGGTATCAGGATGTGATCCATTACACTGAAGGGCTCTTCTATGGACCACAAGGAAGTAGCCGCCCGCACGCTTAAGGCGCTCGGCGGCGAAAACAACATCATCGCACTCGCGCACTGCGCCACGCGCCTGCGCATGGTGCTGCAAGATTCGGACAAGGTGGATACCGCCGCGCTGGATAATGACCCCGATCTCAAGGGCACCTTTGAGGCTGGCGGTATGTTCCAGGTCATCGTCGGCCCTGGTGACGTCAATATCGTCTTCCAGGAAATGACCAACCTGATTTCCAAGGACGTGGCCGTATCCACCGACCGTCTAAAAGACATCGCTGCTGAATCCGGCAACTGGTTTAGCCGGGCCGTCAAAGTCTTGGCGGATATCTTCGTGCCGCTCATCCCCATCCTATTGGGCGGCGGTTTGCTCATGGCTCTCAATAACGTCTTGACGGCCGAAGGCCTGTTTGGCGATAAATCCGTCATCGAGATGTTCCCGGCGTGGGAAGGCTTTGCTGGGCTAGTTAATTTGCTCGCCGCCGCGCCGTTCGCCTTCCTGCCCATCCTCGTCGGCTTTACCGCGACGAAGCGCTTTGGTGGCAACGAGTTCCTTGGCGCCGGTATGGCTATGGCGATGGTCATGCCGGATTTGGTCAGCGGTTACAACGTGGCTGAAGCGATTGAAAGCGGCGAGATGTCCTATTGGAATATCTTTGGCTTCGACGTCGCCCAGGCCGGCTACCAAGGTTCCATCCTTCCTATCTTGGTGATTTCGTGGATCCTCGCCACCTTGGAGAAATTCCTGCACAAGCACCTCAAGGGCACGGTGGACTTCATGCTTACCCCGCTGCTCACGCTGCTCATTACCGGTTTCTTAACCTTTATGGGCTTGGGGCCCATCCTGCGCACGGCCGGCGACTGGCTTGGCATGGGACTAGCTAACCTCTATGACTTTGCCGGTCCAGTGGCCGGTTTCCTCTTCGGCCTTGTCTATTCGCCGATTGTGATTACCGGCTTGCATCAATCTTTCCCGCCGATTGAGACGATGTTGTGGAACGAGGGCGGTTCCTTTATCTTCCCGATTGCCTCCATGGCCAATATCGCCCAAGGTGGTGTCGCGCTCGCCGTATACTTCCTGGCCCGCTCCGAAAAGCTCAAGGGGCTGGCCGGTGCCTCCGGCATTTCCGCCCTGTTCGGTATTACTGAGCCCGCTATCTTCGGCGTAAACCTTCGCTTGCGCTGGCCGTTCTATATCGGCATGGCGGCGTCCGCCGTTTCCTCTGCCTTCATCGCCATCTTTGGCGTGCTTGCCGATGCCCTCGGCGCCGCCGGCTTCATCGGTTTCGTCTCCGTCCCCCGCTTCGTGCCGACCTTCCTCCTGTGTGGTGTCATCTCCTTCGTGATTGCCTTTGTGGGCGCGTACCTCTACGGCCGCGTGCTCATTCGGAAGAATGGCTCCATCGACCCGGACGAGGTCAATCCTCCCGCAGCCGAGGCACAGGCTGCCGCTGCCACCCCAGCTGCGGTAGCTGCCGACGATGCCTGCACCATCTTCTCCCCACTGGAGGGCACCGCCGTGCCACTGTCTCAGGTCAGCGATCCTATGTTTGCCGGTGGCAAGCTGGGCCAAGGTGTGGCAATCGAGCCCACCGTGGGCAAGCTGGTTGCGCCTGCCGACGGCAAAATCACCGTTACTTTCCCCTCCCACCATGCCTATGCCATTCGTGCCAAGGACTCAGTGGTGGGCAACATCGATATCCTCATGCATATCGGATTCGATACGGTAAACCTCAAGGGTGAGCACTTCACCTCCCACGTCACCAAGGGCGATGAGGTCAAGCGGGGCGATATCCTCGCCGAATTCGATATCGACGCTATCAAGGCCGCCGGCCTTCCCGTGACCACTCCGGTGGTTGTCTCGAATTCGAAGAAGACCGGCCCGGTCATCCCTACCGAGGCCTTCCGCCCCGGCGAACTTATTGGCTCCGGTACCGATATCTTCACCGTGGATCCCAAGCCCGAGCCAGCATCCACACCAACCACTGGCCATGCAGCTACACCTGCATCCACTGAGGAGCCTTCCAGTACAACCAGCTAGCTCTAAAGAACAAAGGCCGAACTGAGAGATACTTCTTCCCAGTTCGGCCTTTAGTGTATTAGAAACAACTGTGCTCCCATGGCCAAAAGCTCATTTGGAGCCCAAGCGAATTGCGATGCACCAGGGAGTCCACAGCAAAAAGCTGCGCCGGCCGGACCGAAGCCCGACCGACGCAGCAAGTCTCAATTCAGTTTCCTATCTAGTAGGGAGGCTCTTGCTTAAGCGAAGAACTTGCGGCGTGCGGTGAAAGCGCCAGCAGCAACCATTGCAGCTACGGCCAGAGCAGCCAGAGCCTGTGCAACGGAGTTGGAGCCGGTCTCAGCGGACATGTCACGTGCGGAGTCTGCAGATTCGCCAGTTGCCGGGGCAGATAGTGCGGAAGGAACCTCAGCCAGGGCAGCGTCGCCCTTAGCGAGCTGACCGACCTGGGCGATAACTTCGTCCTTGTTAGCGTTCAGCATCTGCTCGGAAGCAGCCTTTTCCTCAGCGGTCGGTTCCTGGTTCTTGCGTGCCTCGTCCTTGACGTAGGTCTTGCCGTCCTGGGAAAGGTACCAGGTGATGCCACCGATGATCAGTGCAGCTGGCAGTGCCAACCAAGCCAGCTTATTCTTGTCGAATTCAGGCTTCGAATCCTCAGACAGGAACGCCTCAGCGTAAGAATTGCGCATCTCGTCGGTGATCTCTTCATTCACCAGAGCTGGGTCGTTGACGTAAACCTTCGGATCCTTCAGGCTCTGGTACCACTCGTTGCCCTCGGCGTCCTTCTTCGTAGCTGGAGCAGGGATACCTTCTTTGTTGGAGCTCTCGGAGTCAGTACCCTCGGCGTCGGCTGCGCCTTCAGTGTCAGTCTCGTTTCCAGGGGTCTCAGGATCAGCGCTTTCACCATCCTTTGACTGCTGACGCTCCCAGATGGCGCGAGCTTGATCCTCAGTGAGGGTAGGTACGGTGTCCTCGCCGGCTGGGTTCTCAAAGCGGTTGCGTGGTGCGTAGCTGCCGTCGGGCTGCTTGTCGTAGGTAATGCCATTGGTCTCGATGGAAGCCGGTAGTGGCATCTGAGCCTGGGCAATAGCTGCGCCGCCAAAGGCGAGTGCGCCGGTCAGTACAGCAGCAGTCAGGGTCTGTGGCAAACGCTTCATGTGTTTCTCCTTCGGGAAATATGGGAAAGAGCAAAGAAACGTCTTTCGCGGGCAAATACCAGTAGTCACAGAATTTGCAGTTGTTGCATGAAAATCAGAAGTTAACTGAAATTCTCATGCGTTACAGCAGTGAAAGATCAAACCATTAGAATGGCTGCGCGATGGACTTTGCACTGAGCGTTGTTAAAGTGTGGTTCATATGTGCAGATTGTGGCGATGATTTTGGAGCCTATGCGTGTCGTAGTATTCGAAATAAGAGGCCGAGGGGTAAGTGGGTGTACTGACGGAAATATATGTGGAGGTAGGGGGCGTCGGTAATCACTAAGCGGCGTTTTGGTATGGGCGCTGGCGTGTGGTTGAATGTATAGGTTGCAAAAGCTGGTCGGCCCGTAGTGGTGCGTTTCCGAACCGCCGGTCCGAGACCCTTCGGCACAGTCCGTTGTCAAGGCTTGAGCATCGCAAGTTTGTAGACCGCGTGCGGCAAGGACGGAAATCTTACCGCACATCAATCCAGGTCAGGAGACCCATAGTGATTCAGCAAGAATCGCGTCTGCGCGTCGCCGACAACTCTGGTGCACGTGAACTGCTGTGCATCCGCGTTCTCGGCGGCTCTGTCCGACGCTCCGCTGGCATCGGCGACGTCATCGTCGCGACTGTCAAGGACGCTGTCCCAGGTGGCAACGTCAAGGAAGGCGACGTAGTTAAGGCAGTTATCGTCCGTGCGAAGAAGGAAACCCGTCGTCCAGACGGCTCCTACATTCGCTTTGACGAGAACGCTGCAGTTGTTCTCAAGGGCGATAGCGAGCCTCGTGGTACCCGTATCTTCGGACCGGTTGCTCGCGAACTTCGTGACAAGCGTTTCATGAAGATCGTTTCTCTCGCACCGGAGGTGATCTAGTCTTATGAAGATCCATAAGGGAGATATGGTGATCGTCATTTCGGGCCCAGATAAGGGCGCGAAGGGCAAGGTCATCGAGGCATACCCAAAGCGTGACAAGGTCCTCGTAGAGGGCGTTAACCGCATCAAGAAGCACGTCGCAAACTCTGCTGCCGAGCGTGGCGCCGAGTCCGGCGGAATCGTTACCCAGGAAGCACCGATCCACGTGTCCAACGTTGCGATCGTTGACTCCGAAGGCAACCCGACCCGCGTGGGCTACCGTTTCGACGAGAACGGCAAGAAGGTCCGTATCGCGCGTAGCAACGGGAAGGACATCTAAAAATGAGCGAGAACTACACCCCGCGTCTGAAGACTCGCTACCGCGAGGAAATCCGCAAGACCCTGAATGACGAGTTCAAGTACGACAACGTCATGCAGATCCCTGGTGTCACCAAGGTTGTCGTCAACATGGGTGTTGGCGAAGCCGCACGTGACTCCAAGGTCATCAACGGCGCACTCGAGGATCTGACCGCTATTACCGGTCAGAAGCCGCAGCTGCGTCGCGCTAAGAAGTCCATCGCGAACTTCAAGCTTCGTGAGGGCATGCCCATTGGCGCACGCGTTACCCTGCGCGGCGACCGTATGTGGGAGTTCCTAGACCGCCTGCTGACCATCGCGCTGCCACGTATTCGTGACTTCCGCGGTCTGTCTGATCAACAGTTCGACGGCCACGGCAACTACACCTTCGGCCTGTCCGAGCAGTCCATGTTCTACGAGATCGACATCGACAAGATCGACCGCCCTCGTGGTATGGACATCACCGTCGTTACCACCGCTACTAACGACGACGAGGGCCGCAAGCTCCTGCGCGAGCTCGGCTTCCCGTTCAAGTAAATAGAGCGCTAAGACATCCCAACTCCCCGGAAAGGGGCGTTGGGATTTTCTAGTTTTACCGAGCGCTTCGAATTCCACGGGGCGAAGGCGCTGGCTCCTGCCAGTGCGGCTTAGGCGCTTTCGGTCTCGGTGTGCGTAGTGCCCTCATACTGCCAGCCGACGACCGCGTTGCGCACTCCCGGCTCCAAAGGGTTGGCAAGTTGAATGCAACTGATGGTGAGAAAACGGCCGGGCATGGGCCCTCGCCCCAAATAGAGGCGTCGTCAGAAAGCCCCTGTTTATCTGGGTCGTGTAAGTCGGTACCGGTATAGATGAGCCAGTTCTGGCCGGAATTCTGCGTGCGCACGTAGAGCTTGTCTCCCAGATGGACCTTTTGCTCGTTCGTGGAGCCATCTAGAGATTATTAAACACGCCCGGTACGCCCACACCGGTATGGCTGGCGATGACCACGATGTCTTGAGCCGTCGTGGCCGGCAGTGAATAATGGCGGTCTTCGGCAGTGTAGGTGCAGGCCTTATTCATGGAATCCGGATTGATGGCACCGTTGGCTACGGGGCAGGAGCCGTCCTGAAAATCGGCATGGGCCTCAATAGCGGGGATGAAGAGCTCGACCGCAGGTGAAGTGTCGATGGCAGGTGCCTCTTCTGCGGTGACCTCATTGGTCTCTAGACCCTCTGGTGGGTTGACCACGCGGTTGATTGTGCTGGCGAGTAACATGGTAGCAACGATGCCGATAACCACGCGAAGGATGCCGGAGGATTTCCATACCTTTTTGATTCGCTCCCACAGGGTGGGTTTGCGACGGTGGCGGGGAAGTGAGGTGTCCTCAATGAGGCGTGGTGGGCGGCGGCGCTGTTGTTGGCGGGTGCGCGTTTCGGTCTGGCGCCACTGGCGATCAGCATTTGTGCGGTCGGATCGCGATGGAACGCTCCGGCGTCCGTTAGTGGGCAGCCGATTCGGTTCCCCTCCGCGGCCGGGGTTGGGAATCCATGCGACCTCCGAAGAGAAATTACGGGTAATAGGAAAGCTCTAGCTTACAACGCAGGGGCATGCTTACCCGGAATTGACGCGGAATCAGGTGGTCAGGATAAGATTAGAAGGATTTAATTCTCTTTAATTAATGAGGTAGAAATGTCTCTCAATGATGCCGCCAAGGCGGCGGCCGTCAAGAAGGTCACCTTATTAGATGAATCCTTCGCTCGCTTTGCGGTTCGCGCTACCTTGGCGGGTGTGTACCTGTGCATCGGTACCGCCTTTGCCGGTGTGGTAGGCCAGGCCGTCAACGGCGTTGCGCCGGGAATGGGCTCCGTGGCTTTCGCCCTATTTTTCGGCGTAGGCCTCTTCGCCATTCTGCTCCTGGGAGCCGATCTGGCTACCGGCAACATGATGTACATGGTCTATGCCGCCAGCAATAAGCACGTGACGTGGGGCAAGGCCCTGTACCTGCTGCTTATCACCACCATTTTCAACCTGGTGGGCGCGATCATTTTTGCCGCCATTATGGCGATGTCTGCCAAGTTCGCTGACCTAGATCCCTCGCACCTTTTGGTGACGGTTTCTGAAGGCAAGCTCACCAAGTCCCCGCAAGGCATGGTGGTAGAGGCAATTGCCGCGAACTTCGTGGTCAATATGGGTATCGTGGGAGCCAGTTTTGCCAAGGACGCGGCTTCGAAGTTCTTCGTGATTATCCCGATTATCGGCGCCTTCGTGGCGTTGGGGCTGGAACACGTTATTGCGAACTTCTGCCTGTTTAGCATCACGCTCTTCGCTTCCGACCCAGTGCCGGCAACCCTGACTGTTGGCAACGTGGCGCTCAATTGGTTCCTGGTGTGGATCGGCAACTTCATTGGCGGCGGCCTATTGGTTGGCGGAGTGTACTCGTGGCTCAACCGCGGCCCAGAGGCCTACCGCGACTAGGCGAGCTCGCCGGAATACACATTAAAGCGGTCGCCGCGAGCAAATCCCACGAGCGCCATGCCGGTCTCGCGGGCCGTTTCCACCGCTAGGGAGGAGGCGGCGCTGACGGCAACCAGCATTCCGAAGCCGGCCATCGCCGCTTTTTGGACGAGCTCAAAGCTGGCGCGCGAGCTCATTACCAAAATGAGATCGTCAGCAGGCAGTCGATCTTCTAGCAGAAGGTGACCGATGACCTTATCGGCGGCATTGTGCCGGCCGATATCTTCGCGGATGACAACCGGTTCACCGGCCAAGGTGAAGGCACCGGCGGCGTGAATGCCGCCGGTCTTTTTAAATTGCTTCTGTTCGGCGCGAAGTGCTTCGGGCAGCTTGGATACGACATAGGGATCCACCGGCACGTGGGGAATCGGGTAACGCGTCTGCTTGGTTAATGCCTCGATAGAGGAGGTGCCGCAGACGCCGCAGGCGGAGGTTGTGGTGGTCAGGCGCAGATCACTTAGGTCCAGCACATTCTTTTTCGCTAGATCGACGTCGAGCAAATTATAAGTATTCATTCCGTCGACGGTGGAGCCGGCGCAGTAGCGGGCCTCCGTGACGTCGCCAAGCGAGGCAATATGGCCTTCCGAATGCAAGAAACCGTGCGCCAGCTCGATGTCATGGCCGGGAGTGCGCATGGTGGTAGTAATGGTCTGACCGCCCACGCGGATTTCCAGGGGCTCCTCGCCGGCGACAGTATCGGCGCGGGTATCGACCTGCAGGCTTTCTCCCAAACGGACCTTGGTGACGGCGAAGGTGGAATTCTTGCGGCCGGCCACTACTGCAGCACCTGCTTTAGGGTGTCAATATTGCTACGTGCTTCGTCTACATCGCTAGAAGCGAGGCCGACGAGGAAGGCCGTAAGCGGGGCCGCCGGGCGGGAGCGATTATGTGCAACGTCTTTGGTTAAGTCCAGGATTTCCCGGGTGAGCGCGGTTGCCTCTTGTGGATCGAGGCCAAGGTGACGGGCGGCTTCTTCCAGCCACTCGTGGGCGGATTGGAGGGGGTCCTCGTGCGTTTGGGTCATAGCCATCTCCTTATTTATGTTCGTGCTGGTCTTGACTCTAATGACTGGGCGGGACTATTTGGAAAACCCCAGGTTATGGCGTAGCATAGTACCTCGTGCTTGCGCCGAGGTTTCGGCGTGCCTCGATCATTGCGAATTTTGGCACGCTGAGCTGCAGAAAGCGCCGAGCCGTTGCAAGAACTGAACATCAACTTTGTTGTAGGCCCCTCGCCGTAGATAGCGGACCGTTGTCTGAATCAAAGGGTGGCGAGCGCCTCACGGTACTGACCGTGGGGAGCGTGAGTAGCCCGAAATCACACGGAGAACGCTTTGGTGAGCACGGGAACCGCAACGAGAAAGGTACACGGTCACTCATATGACTATGACTGATCCTATTGCCGACATGCTGTCGCGTGTGCGCAACGCAAGTAATGCGCACCATGACACCGTGTCGATGCCTACCTCCAAGCTGAAGGCAAATATTGCTGACATCTTGAAGCAGGAAGGCTACATCGCTGACTACACCGTCGAGGGCCACACCCTGTCCCTCGAGCTGAAGTACAACAACCGCGAGCGCTCCCTGTCTGGCCTGCGTCGCGTGTCTAAGCCGGGTCTGCGTGTGTACGCAAAGTCCACCGAACTGCCACAGGTCTTGGGCGGCCTGGGCGTGGCTATTATTTCCACGTCCCACGGCGTGCTGACTGACCGTCAGGCTGAGGAGAAGGGCGTAGGCGGAGAAGTTCTCGCCTACGTCTGGTAAAGGGAGGTTTGACACATGTCTCGAGTCGGTCTAGCACCAATCGCCGTACCAAACGGCGTCGAAATCAAGATCAACGGCCAAGACGTTGAGGTTAAGGGCCCAAAGGGCGCCCAGAGCGTTAACGTTCCAGAGCCTATCGCCATCAACCTGGAAGACGGCGTACTGTCCGTCTCCCGCCCTGATGACCACCGCAAGAACCGTGCTCTGCACGGTCTGTCCCGCTCCCTGCTGAACAACGCTGTTATCGGCGTGACCGAGGGCTACACCATCAAGATGGAAATCTTCGGTGTCGGCTACCGTGTCCAGCAGAAGGGCAAGGACCTGGAATTCAGCCTGGGCTACTCCCACCCGATCCTCATCGAGGCTCCGGAGGGAATTACCTTCGCAGTGGACGGCGCAACCAAGCTGTCCATTACCGGTATTGACAAGCAACTAGTCGGACAGATCGCCGCTAATATCCGTCGTCTGCGTAAGGACGATCCTTATAAGGGCAAGGGTATTCGCTACGAAGGCGAGCAGATCCGTCGCAAGGTCGGAAAGACGGGTAAGTAAGCAATGGCAAACACTGAAAACACCAAGCGCACTCCAGTCGGCAAGGACATCTCCTCCCGTCGTCGCGAAGCACGCGCACGCCGTCACTTCCGTATCCGTAAGACCCTGCGCGGCACCCCTGAGGCACCGCGTCTGGTTCTTCACCGCTCCTCCCGTCACATGCACGTCCAGGTCATTGATGACCTGGCAGGCCACACCCTGGTCTCCGCATCCTCCATGGAGGCGGACGTTCGTGCACTCGAGGGCGATAAGAAGGCCAAGGCTGCCAAGGTAGGCGAGCTGGTTGCCGAGCGCGCAAAGGCCGCTGGCATCGAGCACGTCGTATTTGACCGCGCAGGCTACAAGTACCACGGCCGCGTCGCTGCGCTGGCTGACGCCGCACGTGAAGGTGGTCTGAAGTTCTAATGATCATCGTCAACGGAAACATCAACGGAAGGAACGCCTAATGTCGGACCGTGAACAGCGTGACGGCGGACGCTCCGCCGAGAACAACAAGAACAACCGCGGTGGCAACGGCCGCCGCAACGATCGTCGTAACCACCAGGACAACGAGCGCGATAAGTACATCGAGCGCGTTGTGACCATCAACCGCGTCTCCAAGACCGTTAAGGGTGGCCGCAACATGTCCTTCACCGCTCTCGTCGTCGTTGGTGACGGCCAGGGTCAGGTTGGCGTTGGCTACGGCAAGGCCAAGGAAGTCCCGGCCGCAATCCAGAAGGGTGCTGAAGAGGCTCGCAAGAACTTCTTCCGCGTTCCGATGATTGCCGGCACCATCACCCACCCGGTTGAGGGTCGCGACGCAGCTGGCATCGTTATGATGAAGCCTGCCGCACCTGGTACCGGTGTCATCGCCGGTGGTGCTGCTCGTCCAGTGCTTGAATGCGCTGGCGTGCAGGACATCCTGTCGAAGTCCCTGGGCTCCGACAATGCACTCAACGTCGTCCGCGCTACCGTGGACGGCCTCAAGCAGCTGGTCCGCCCTGAAGAGGTTGCCGCACGTCGTGGCAAGTCCATCGAAGAGGTCACCCCGGCCCGTATGCTGCGCAAGCGCGCAGGTCAGGAGGCATAAGCAATGGCTCTGAAGATTACACAGGTAAAGGGCCTGGTGGGCACCAAGCCGAACCACCGCAAGAACATTGAGGCTCTTGGCCTCAAGCGCATCGGTCAGTCCGTAGTTAAGCAGGACACCCCGATCGTTCGCGGTATGGTTCACAAGGTTCGCCACCTGGTCACCGTCGAAGAAGTGGCAGGGGAGTAAACCATGGCTGATATCATCAAGCTGCACGACCTGCGCCCAACCGCAGGAGCAAACAAGCCTAAGACCCGCGTCGGCCGCGGTGAGGCATCCAAGGGTAAGACCGCTGGTCGCGGTACCAAGGGTACCGGTGCTCGTAAGCAGGTTTCCGCTGCTTTCGAGGGTGGCCAGATGCCGATCCACATGCGTCTGCCTAAGTTGAAGGGCTTCAAGAACCCGAACCATGTTGAGTACCAGGTAGTTAACGTTGCTGACTTGGCTGAGAAGTTCGCAGATGGCGGCGACATCACCGTTGCTGATATCGCAGCTGCTGGCCTGGTCCGCGCTAATAAGCCGGTCAAGGTTCTGGGCAACGGCGACATCAACGTTAAGTTGAACGTCACCGCTGACAAGTTCTCCAAGTCTGCTGTTGAGAAGATCGAGGCTGCTGGCGGATCTGCCAACACCAAGTAATCTCTTTCAAGTAGATTTTCGTCCCCCTCTCCGCACCAGCGGAGCAGGGGGATGATTTCGTTTGGTAAGCGCCCTGGTGCCGGTATAGAGCGCAGTACCTTGGTTATGGACACAATTGGTGCTGGAAATAGCTGACAGGAAACCTTTATTAATAAATAAGGTTGCCGGTATGGCGATATATATTCATGAGTGTTAAAGTCAATCTTAGTTGAAAATCATCTACCGTTAAGGAGACTCTTATGTCGTCTATTTCTTCGCTGCTCGCAACCGCAGTCGCTGCCATCATGCCATTTGCCGGCTCTACCGGCCCAGTCGACGCCCAGGAACAGCTCTCCCAGCCGGATCCTGCTGAGACCACTCAGACCGCGCCTGCCGAAGTTGGCGAGCAGAACGCTCAGGACCAGCAGCCCGGCGCTCACGCTGAGAAGGGCCGTATCACCGGTGACAAGGAAGACGTCATCAACGGTGACGCAGAGGGTGCCGAAGAGGTCGATCCAGGGTTCAACGGTGGCAACCTGCAGAGCGGTAAGCTGGCCGTGCAGCGTGAGCTGGCCCTAGCTACCCAGGAGGCCGGCCACGAGTTCATGAACATCGAGTTTAAGGATGACCACTCTGCTCACCTGACCTTCCCGGAGACCTATAACCCGGAGAAGGATGAGGCAGCTGTGCAGCGCGTCATGGACGCCCTGAAGATCAACGGCTACGACAACATCACCGCGGCCTACTAAAGCGCGAGTGTCCCAAGACTTCGGGACGAAAAAAGAGGGTGGAACGCTCGGGGAGGGCGTTCCACCCTTTATGCTCTTCCAACTAGGGTAGGCGCGGGGGGAGGGAAGGCCTAGGCCTCGTCTACGGTTTTTTCGTACAGGCCAGGGAAGCGGTCATCCGGATCGGTAACCGCTTTGATGGTGGCGGGAAGGTTGCCACCGTAGAGTTCTTCGAATTTTTCCCGGGAATAGAAGGCTTCGGAGTAGAGGGACTTGTGTCCGCCAAGCTCGTTGACCTTGGATTCAATGACGCGGTTGAAAGCGCCATTATTCGGGGCGGAAGGGTCGACGTGGTCGCCTTCTACGCCGGACCAAAAGCCAACATTGACCCAGGTCTGCCCGGGGTGAAGCGGGTAGAGCGGCCAGGGGTCGCTCGAGTTAGAGGCGAGGTCGCCGGTGCCTACTAGCTCTTCCACGCCATCGCGAAGTCGGATTGGACAGAGCCACACCGGCTGGATATCGGAAGCATTAAAGAACCAATGGAGGAATTCCGGCAGGTTTTCTGGAGTGACCTCGATATCTTGGACCACGCGTTCAGCACGTGGCTTGCCGTGGGGCTTTTTAATGAAGTTATATTCCAGCTCGTATTTGCGGTCGAGCCGGACCAATTTCCAATAAAAAGAACTGCGGCGCAATTCGCGCGGCCACACCTTGCGCACCTTCGGGTTCTGCGCGCCAAAGGCGCGCGAGCACCAGAACCAGTCGGTATCCCAGCGCCAGATATAGTCGCGGATGGTCAGGCGGTCGCGCCGGATGTCAGAGGCGTGCTGGAGGCTGCGGTAGTAAATCTTGTCCCGCGTGTAATCGGAGGTTGGGCCCTCCTCGTCGGTAAAGCGGGCGAAGACGAGGTAGGCCTCGTCCTCGGAGAAGACCACGCCGTCGAGGCCATGGACGGGCTCGCCGCGGTGCGTGTGGGAAGAGGCGACGTCGGCAAGCACGCGGCTCGCCTCCTCCACGGTGTGGAAACGCTCCTCGCGCAATTCCACATAGGCGGGCACGGGCTCTAACTCGATCTTCAGGCGCACCGCATAGCCCAGCGAGCCATAGGAGTTGGGGAAGAGACGGAAGAGATCCACATTCTGCTCGCGGGAGCAGGTAAGGATCTCACCCGTGCCGGTAAGCACGTCCATCTCGAGGACGGACTCGTGCGGCAAGCCATTGCGAAAGCTCGTGGATTCCACGCCCATGCCAGTAACCGCACCGCCCAAAGTAATGGTCTTAAGCTGCGGTACGACGAAGGGCATGAGGCCATGGGCCAGGGTGGCGTCCACGAGGTCCTCATAGGTGCACATGCCCTGCACATCGGCCGTGCGGGCAACTGGATCGACCTCAATGACGCCGCTAAGGCCGGATACGTCGAGGCCTTCCTGCGCCTCGCTGCGGCTACGGAAGAGATTGGAGGTCTTCTTGGCTAGGCGCACGCGCTTTCCGGCCGGGACAGCACGGAAACTCGCCAGCAGCTTGTCGACGCCCTCTTGGTGCGCCGTCCATCCCACCGGCTCAATGGGCATGGCATCCACCGGTCGCGGTTGGGCAGCGGCGAGGCGTTCGCGCAGATTATCAATGAGAGTCATGGCACCCCTCCTTAAAAGCGGCTATCTTCCCACCAGCGGCGCTCAGGCACACCGGCGCGGGAGCCGGCCTCGCCCAGCTTGACGCCGAGGAAGTGATAAAGGTTGATGATATTGCGCTCAAAGCCCCATTCGGATCCGGCCATATAAATGCCGTAGAGGCGAGCGGTGGGTAGGCCCACGGTTGCGCAGGCCTCGTCCCAATTGTCCTTCAGGTTCTCGCACCAGTCATGCAGCGTGCGCATGTAATCAAACCGGAGGGACTCGGTGTGGATGACTTCGAAGCCATTGTCTTGCATCGCCTTGGTGACATTGCCGGAGCCGGTGAGCTCGCCGTCCGGGAAGATATAGCGGTCAATGAAGCCGCCCTTGGGCGTCTTGTGGTTATCCGGGTAGGTGATGTTGTGGTTGAGCATCAGGCCGCCCACCTTCAACTTGCCATGGAGGAACTTGAAGAAGTCATCGTAATTCTTTACACCGATGTGCTCGATAATGCCGATGGCGGAGATAGCATCGAAGCCCTCTTCGGTGATATCGCGGTAATCCATGAAGCGTACTTCCGCCAAGTCTTGGAGGCCTTCCTCCTCAATCTTGCGCTGGCCCCACTCGGCCTGTTCCTTGGATAGGGTGACGCCAATGGACTTCACGCCGCGGCGCGCCGCGTAGCGCACCATGCCGCCCCAGCCACAGCCCACGTCCAAGTGGCGGTCGCCCTCCTGGAGGCGCAGCTTGTCAAAGATGAGGCGGTACTTATTCTCCTGCGCTTCCTCCAAAGTGGCGTCTGGGGAAGGGTAGTAGGCGCAGGTATAGGTCATCGAATCGCCCAAGAAGAGCTCATAAAAGTCATTGCCCACGTCGTAGTGATCAGAAATGACATCAGCATCGCGCTGCTTCGAGTGCTTGGATAGGCCGTCGTGTAGCTTGCGGCGCAGCCAAGAGGCACGCTCTACCTCGGGAACAGGCTGGATCTGGAAGGCGCCCATGGACGCCAGCGAGCGCACCACGCGCGCCAGTGTCTTCGCATCCGGCTTTTCAAACTTGTCGTACATGGCATGTAGGGCGTCGAAGATGCCATAGGGGTGGGCTGGGTGATCGCCGTGTACCGTGATGCCGTCGGTGACATAGGCGCGGGCGAATCCCACATCGCCGGGATGGGTGGCTATAAAAGACAAGCCTTCAAGGCTGTTAATAGTCACCTTGTACTGGGCATCCTCCGGTCCGGTCGCGGATCCGTCGAAGGCTTCCCAGCGGAAGGGATTGGGGCTAGGGACAAATACGTCGATGATCTCAGCAACGGTCATCGGGGTGAATTTCTTGCGCATAAGTACTTCTTTCGAAACATTTGGTTCACACCAATAACGGCCTCGAAGCGCGAAAGGCTGTGAGGTCGGAGATATTTTCGGAGAATTGCGTGTGTGCAATACCTCCTCATGGTAGACCCCGTAGGCAAAACGTGCGAAAGAACAAGCAATTATGGTCACACTATTGGGTATTAATGTGGCTATGGGGGACAAGGCTGGTAGGGTTGTGGGGTCATAAGTGTTCAACCGTCCCTGAAAGAAGCCTAAAATTCCCCTTAGCTGTCCAGCTTAAGGGGTGCGGTTTCCTAGGGGCAGATGAGTTTCCACCTCCGTGTATGAGCGCGAAACCCTCCCTAGATTTCGCGTTCGGCAGCGGTAGGCCAGGAGGATTTTGTAGTGTCCGCCATTATCCAGGCTTTTAAGGATGCCGACCTACGTAAGAAGATCATCTTCACCATCGTGATGGTCATTGCGTACCGCGTCGGCGCACAGATCCCGTCCCCGGGTGTTGACTATGCGTCAATTGCTGGCCGCTTGCGCCAGCTGACCGAGCAGTCCGGAGACCTTTACTCCGTCATTAACCTCTTCTCGGGTGGCGCGTTGCTGCAGCTGTCGATCTTCGCCATCGGCATCATGCCGTACATTACGGCCTCGATTATTGTGCAGCTGTTGACCGTGGTCATTCCCCGCTTCGAGGAATTGAAGAAGGAAGGCCAGTCCGGTCAGGCCAAGATGACCCAATACACTCGCTACCTGACCTTGGCGTTGGCGTTGCTACAATCCTCCGGCATCGTCGCACTGGCAGACCGCGAGCAGCTGCTGGGCCAGGGCGTACAGGTCTTGGCAGAAGACCGTAACTTCTTTACCCTCATCGTCTTGGTAATCACCATGACGTCGGGCGCCGTGCTGGTGATGTGGATGGGCGAGCTTATCACCGAAAAGGGCATCGGTAACGGTATGTCCCTGCTCATCTTCGCTGGTATCGCAACCCGCCTTCCAACCGATGGTGTAAGCATCCTGCAGAACAATGGTGGACTCGTCTTCGCCATGGTGGTAGCCGGCTTGGTCATCCTGGTTGTTGGCATTACCTTCATCGAACAGGGCCAGCGCCGCATTCCGGTTCAGTACGCAAAGCGTATGGTCGGTCGCCGCCAGTACGGTGGTTCCTCTACCTACCTGCCGCTGAAGGTCAACCAGGCCGGCGTTATTCCGGTCATCTTTGCCTCCTCCCTTATCTACATGCCGGTTCTCATTACCCAAATTGTGAACTCTGGCTCCGCCGGTACCCCCGATAACTGGTGGCAACGCAATGTCATCGCACACCTGCAGGCGCCATCGTCCTGGCAGTACATCGTGCTGTACTTCGTCCTGACCATCTTCTTCGCTTATTTCTACGTTTCGGTTCAGTACGATCCGGCAGAGCAGGCGGATAATATGAAGAAGTACGGCGGCTTCATCCCGGGTATTCGCCCGGGCCGCCCGACCGCGGAGTACCTTGGTTATGTGATGAACCGTCTGCTGTGCGTAGGCGCCCTGTATCTGGCAGTTATCGCCATTTTGCCGAATATCCTCTTGGACCTCGGCGTGGGCCGCGCTTCTGCCAGCGGTACCTCCGCCTTTGGCGGTACGGCCATCCTGATTATGGTCTCTGTCGCTTTGACTACGGTCAAGCAGATCGAGTCCCAGCTACTGCAATCCAACTACGAAGGACTACTTAAGTAATGCGTCTTGTACTTCTAGGACCTCCCGGTGCCGGCAAGGGCACCCAGGCAGCTATCCTCAGCGAGAAGCTGAACGTTCCGCATATCTCTACCGGCGACCTCTTCCGCGCCAATATTGGCGAGGGCACTCCGCTGGGTGTGGAAGCAAAGTCTTATATCGATGCAGGCAAGCTGGTACCTACCGACGTCACCGCTCGTATGGTCGAGGATCGCCTCAACCAGGACGATGCCAAGAATGGCTTCCTGCTGGACGGTTTCCCTCGTACTACCGAGCAAGCAGACATCCTGGAAGAGCTGCTGTCCAAGAAGGGCGAAAAGCTCGACGGCGTGCTCAACTTCGAAGTATCTGAGGACGTAGTTGTCGAGCGCATGATGGCCCGCGGCCGTGCCGACGATAACGAGGAAACCATCCGTACCCGTCTCGGCGTGTACCGTGAGGAAACCTTCCCGCTTATTGAGCACTACGGCGATGCCATTATCCCCATCAAGGCCGAAGGTACCGTGGAGGAAATCAACGCCCGTGCGATGGAAGCACTGGGTAAGTAAGCATGGCTTTTCGACGCCGCAGTAAGCGCATCCCCGCCCGCACCCCGGGTGAGCTAGACGCCATGCAGGCCGCCGGCGAGATCGTCGGCAAGGCACTGCAGGAAGTCCGCGCTGCTGCGGCGTCTGGCGTATCTACCCTCGAGCTAGATGCAGTGGCCGAGCAGACCATTCGCGATGCCGGGGCATATCCCACTTTTAAGGGCTACGAGGGCTTCCCGGGCTCCATTTGCGCTTCGGTTAATGATGTCATCGTCCACGGAATCCCAGACCAGGAAACCGTCCTCGCCGAAGGTGACCTAGTTTCCATTGATTGTGGGGCCACGCTCGACGGCTGGGTCGGCGATAGCGCATGGTCCTTCGCCGTGGGCAAGCTCGATCCAGATGTCGAGGCCCTCAATAAGGCCACCGAGTGGGTCCTTATGGAAGGCATGCAAGCTATGGTTCCGGGCAATCTGCTTACCGATGTCTCCCATGCCTTAGAGCAAGCCACCCGCCGTGCCGAGGACAAATTCGGTGTGGAGCTTTTTATCGTCGATGGCTACGGCGGACACGGAATTGGCCGCACCATGCATGAGGATCCCTACCTAGCTAACGAAGGCCGGCCCGGACGCGGCCCGCTGATTCAGGAAGGTTCCGTACTGGCCATCGAACCCATGCTAACTTTGGGCACAGAGGATTCCGCCGTCTTGGAGGATGACTGGACGGTCGTTACCCTCGATGGTTCCTTTGCCGCCCACTGGGAGCATACGGTGGCCGCCACCGCCGATGGTCCCCGTATTCTCACCCGTCGCTACTGACATATATTCCCCAATATTGCCTGTTGTACTAGGCAGATACCCCCCGAAAGGTTATACTCACAGCTATGTCTAAATTTAGCTTCCGCAAGTTCCGTGCCACGGTCGCAGCGCCCGCAGTCGCTAGCGTGATGGCCTTGAGTGCCACCGTTGCGGCTCCTGCCGCTACTGCCCAGGAGGTTCCTAACCTGGATCAGCTCCGCTCCAAGGCAAACTCTGACCTCGCACAGCTCTCTTCTCAGTCCGGCCTAGATAGGCTCACCGCTGATGCAAAGGCACAGCTGGATAATTTTTACGGCCAGACCCGCGAGCAGGCGTGGAACACCCGCAACCAGATTTTGGACCAGGCGGAGAAGTTCTCTCCTGAGCTGGCTCCTAGCGTTCAGACTGCGGTGGATGGCGCCGTTGAATTCCTCTTCCCGGGTCTGATTGCTCAGAAGAATGAGGAAGCACGCAAGGCTCGTGAGGCTGCGGCCCGCGCTAATGCCGAGCGCGTTGCCGCTGAGAAGGCTCGCTCCGAGGCTGCCGCACGTAAGGCGGAAGCGCAGCGCCGCGCCAACGAGTTTGACCGTGGTCCGTGCCCTGCGGACGCCAAGGTTTGTGTTGACTTGAACGGTCGCCGCACCTGGCTGCAGGACGGTGGCAAGGTCTCCTATGTCTCCCCGGCAATGTCGGCTGGCATGCAAGGTCAGGAAACCCCACGCGGCACCTTCCACGTCACCCGCAAGGTAGAGCACGAAATCTCCCGCGAGTTCAATAACGCGCCGATGCCGTACTCCATCTACTTCACCAACAATGGCCACGCTTTCCACTTGGATGACCCGGCCGTTGACTCCAATGGTTGCGTACACCTGCCGCCGGACGCTGCAAAGCGTTACTGGGATAACGTGCAGGTCGGCGATAAGGTATTCATTTACTAAAGCCTCCCGCCACTGCGCTTATTGATTCCCCCGCGCTGGTTCCCCGAGAAGGGGGCCGGTGTTGGGGGATTTCTTTGATCTGCAAGTCTTAAGAACTCTGACCGTGGGCACAAGGGTAGGGCAGCGGGGAAGTCCATTATGGGACGTCGGAAAGCGCAGCAGTTTGGAAAACGTGTCCCTGCAGCGTATGCTGTTAAGTCGGTGTATAGCGTCAGTGAGGCTGGCGCGGATACGCCACCGCAGTAGACAACAAACATGCAGGTGACGGCGCACTTGTCCGTCGCCAGAAAAGTAGAGGTTATGGCTAAGGAAGGCGCAATCGAGGTAGAAGGCCGCATTATCGAGCCTTTGCCCAACGCAATGTTCCGTGTCGAGCTCGACAATGGACACAAGGTTCTTGCACATATTTCTGGCAAGATGCGTCAGCACTACATTCGCATCCTCCCAGAGGACCGCGTGGTTGTAGAGCTGTCTCCTTATGACCTGACCCGTGGACGCATCGTCTACCGCTACAAGTAAAAACTGTAAGCCTCCTCACCCAAGGGTGGACCTGTAGGTTCACCCTGTCCACCTCAGGCTACGGTGGCCTGAGCCCACACTGGTAAGTAACCCAAGGATTCCCGGCACGGTCCGGGCGAAGCGTTGCATGGAGTGGGACGGATGGGGAGAAAACCGCCGTAACAACCCGAAAGGACACGCCATATGGCACGTCTAGCTGGTGTTGACCTCCCACGCAATAAGCGTATGGAGGTCGCTCTCACCTACATCTACGGCATCGGTCCAACCCGTGCCAAGGAACTGCTAGAAAAGACTGGCATTTCTCCTGACCTGCGCACTGACAACCTGGATGATGACCAGCTGTCGGCGCTCCGTGACGCAATTGAGGCTACCTGGAAGGTTGAGGGTGACCTCCGCCGTCAGGTTCAGGCTGATATCCGCCGCAAGATTGAAATCGGTAGCTACAAGGGTCTGCGCCACCGTCGTGGCCTGCCTGTACGTGGCCAGCGCACCAAGACCAATGCGCGCACTCGTAAGGGTCCGAAGAAGACGATCGCAGGAAAGAAGAAGTAATTCATGCCTCCAAAGACTCGTTCCGGCGCGCGCCGTTCCGGCCGTCGCGTCGTAAAGAAGAATGTGGCTCTCGGCCACGCATATATCAAGTCCACCTTTAATAACACCATCGTCTCGATCACCGATCAGACCGGTGCTGTTATTTCCTGGGCATCCTCCGGCCACGTTGGCTTCAAGGGTTCCCGTAAGTCCACTCCGTTCGCCGCTCAGATGGCAGCTGAGAACGCTGCACGCAAGGCAATGGATCACGGCATGAAGAAGGTTGACGTATTCGTCAAGGGTCCGGGCTCCGGCCGTGAGACCGCCATCCGTTCCCTGCAGGCCGCAGGCCTCGAGGTTTCCTCGATCACGGATGCCACCCCACAGCCGCACAACGGCTGCCGTCCGACCAAGCGCCGCAAGGTTTAAGGGAAAGGAAGAGGTAAGAAAATGGCTCGTTACACTGGCCCCGCTACCCGCGTATCCCGCCGTCTTCGCGTCGACTTGGTCGGCGGAGATATGGCATTCGAGCGCCGCCCGTACCCACCGGGACAGGCTGGCCGCAACCGCATCAAGGAATCTGAGTACCTGCTGCAGCTCCAGGAGAAGCAGAAGGCAAAGTACACCTACGGTGTGCTGGAGCGTCAGTTCCGTCGCTACTACGCAGAGGCTAACCGCCTCCCGGGCAAGACCGGCGATAACCTGGTTATCCTGCTCGAGTCCCGCCTGGACAACGTAGTTTACCGTGCAGGTCTGGCACGCACCCGCCGCCAGGCTCGCCAGCTTGTCTCCCACGGTCACTTCACCGTGAACGGCAAGAACATCAACGTTCCTTCCTACAAGGTCACTCAGTACGACATCATCGATGTCCGTGACCGCTCCAAGAAGATGGAATGGTTCGAAGATGCTCAGGACGCCCTCATCGATGCCAACGTACCGGCATGGCTGCAGGTTGTTCCTGATACCCTGCGCATCCTCGTGCACCAGCTGCCCGAGCGCGCTCAGATCGACATTCCGCTGCAGGAGCAGCTCATCGTCGAGCTTTACTCGAAGTAAACTGTTATTCCGCGAGGCCTTTAATGGCCTGGCGGAGAACCAGGAATCTTCGAACCCGAAGATTTTTACCCCTCTACCGGCGTCAAATAGCGGTCGCCGAAAAGGAGAATTGCAATGCTCATTTCCCAGCGTCCTCAACTCACCGAGGAATTCATCGCCTCGTCTCGTTCCAAGTTCGTCATCGAACCGCTCGAGCCGGGCTTTGGCTACACCCTCGGTAACTCGCTGCGTCGTACCCTGCTGTCTTCCATTCCGGGTGCAGCAGTAACCTCCATCAAGATCGATGGTGTTCTCCACGAGTTCACCACCATCAACGGTGTGAAAGAAGACGTTTCTGAGATCATCTTGAACATCAAGAGCATGGTGCTTTCTTCCGACTCTGATGAGCCGGTAGTTATGTACCTGAGCAAGGAGGGCCCGGGCGATGTCACCGCGGGCGATATCCAGCCGCCGGCTGGCGTGGAGATCCACAACCCGGATCTGCACATCGCTTCCCTGAATGACACCGCCAAGCTGGACATTGAGCTCGTCGTCGAGCGCGGCCGTGGTTACGTCCCAGCCGCTCCTACCTCCGGTGAGATCGGCCGTATCCCGGTCGACCAGATTTACTCCCCGGTTCTGAAGGTCTCTTATAAGGTCGAGGCAACTCGTGTTGAGCAGCGCACCGACTTTGACAAGCTGACCATCGACGTCGAAACCAAGAACTCGATCTCCGCACGCGATGCACTGGCTTCCGCCGGTGGCACCCTGGTTGAGCTTTTCGGCCTGGCTCGCGAGCTGAACAACGCTGCCGAAGGCATCGAGATCGGACCCTCCCCGCAGGAGACCGAGTACATCGCTGCTTATGGCATGCCGATCGAGGACCTGAACTTCTCCGTCCGCTCTTATAACTGCCTGAAGCGTCAGGAGATCCACACCGTGGGCGAGCTCGCTGAATGCACCGAGTCCGACCTGCTGGATATCCGCAACTTCGGCCAGAAGTCGATCAATGAGGTAAAGATCAAGCTGGCTAACCTGGGCCTGGCTCTCAAGGACACCCCTGAGGACTTTGACCCGACCCAGCTCGAGGGCTACGACGCAGAAACCGGTGACTTCAAGGACCCGGCTGCTGAGGATTCCGAGTAAAGAACCCCGCTGACTTGCGGCAATTACCTAATTGCCGCGCGCTCAACTTTTACCGCATACGAGGAGTACACAATGCCAACCCCTAAGAAGGGTGCCCGTCTCGGCGGCTCCGCCAAGCAGCAGGCTCACATGCTGAGCAACCTGGCAGCCAGCCTGATCGAGCACGGCGCTATCAAGACCACCGATGCTAAGGCGAAGGTTCTTCGCCCGTACATCGAAAAGATCATCACCAAGGCTAAGTCCGGCACCGTTGCTGACCGCCGCGCAGTGCTGAAGCTCATCCCACGCAAGGATGTCGTTTCCTACCTGTTCGACGAGGTCGCACCGAAGTTTGAGAACCGTGAGGGTGGCTACACCCGCACCATCAAGCTGGACAACCGCACCGGTGACAATGCCCCGATGTCCCAGATCTCCCTCGTTCTTGAGGAGACCGTGACCTCCGAGGCTAACCGCGCTACCCGCGCTGCCGCTTCTAAGGCCGCCGAGGCTGAGGAAGCTAAGGCAGACGAGGCTGCAGAAACCGAGGCACCTGCTGAGGAGACCGCAGCTGAGGAGTCCGAGGAGAAGTAGTTCCCCTTCGGCCTTAGCGCTTTGCCGCCGCCTTTCCCACTTGTGGGAGGGCGGCGGCTTTTTATTTCTGGACTCTTCCGAACGGTGCACGGGGAGCTGGGCCCGGCTCTGGTCGAGGGAAGTGCCTCCGGTAGCATGAGTCCCACCATGACTGTTGCAGCATCTACCACCGCAGAAGGGCCGGCAGACGGGTTCGTGCGCCTGCGCTTGGACTTGGCCTATGACGGAACGGATTTCCACGGCTGGGCTCAGCAAAAAGGCGGTCTGCGCACCGTGCAAGGCGTGCTGGAAGAAACACTCGCGATGATTGCCCGCGCAAAGGTACCGCTAACGGTCGCCGGCCGGACGGACGCCGGGGTCCATGCGCGTGGCCAGGTTGCCCACGTGGACGTTCCCAAAGAGATGCTGGAGCAGCGCTCAGTGGCGGGGGAACCGGGGAAGCTGGTGCGTCGGTTAGCAAAGCTTTTGCCTGAAGACGTGCGGGTACATAGCTGCGAGTTTGCGCCCGCGGGCTTTGATGCGCGTTTCTCGGCGTTGCGCAGGCATTATGTATACCGGATTACTACCAGCCCGCGGGGCGCTTTGCCGACGCGTGCGCGGGATACCGCCGAGTGGATAAAGCCAGTGGATATCGATGCCATGCAGGAGGCCGCCACCGCGTTGGTAGGACTGCATGACTTCGCGGCCTTCTGCAAAGCTAAGCCGAATGCCACGACCATTCGTGAGCTGCAAGAGTTCTCCTGGCGGGATATTTCAACGCCTGAGGAACCAGAGCTCTTCGAGGCCCGCGTGAGCGCCGATGCGTTTTGCTGGTCGATGGTTAGGTCCTTGGTGGGGTGCTGCCTGCGTGTAGGGGAGGGGCGCCGCGATGCCGACTTCGCCGCAGCGCTGCTCCACGAGACCAAACGCTCCTCCAGCATCCCCGTGGCTCCGGCGAAAGGGCTTTCTCTGGTGGCCGTAGATTACCCGGCGGCGGATCAGATGGCCGCCCGCGCCGAGGCTACTCGGGAACGGCGCAGCGCCGACTAGCTTTCCAGGTGGCGGTGGGAGCCCACCTGGGATAGCCTGTGTGCTGGGTGTACACAGACTTTTCGGGGGAAAATCATGGCACGTCCGCTGCCTACTACTAAGGCCCAAGTTTCGGGGCATAAATTTCTGCGCCGCCGCGTCGAGCACGGGCTCGTATTGGGCGATATCAGGATGATTCATGATCCTTTGGCAAGGCGGCGCAAGGCCCTGCTTTTCGGCGGAGTGGGCATAGCCTTCCTCGCGGTGGGCTCTGGCATGCTCGCATGGCTGCAACCGAGCCCGCAACCGGGCGATGCGCCCATAGTGCGCTCGGAGCAGGGCCAGCTATTTGTGGATGTCAATGATACCTACCACCCAGTCTTTAACCTGGCGTCTGCGCGCATTATCGCTGGTCAGGCTGCCGAGGCTCAGGCGATAGGGGATGAACACCTGCACGACGCGCTTCTGGGGTCCCCGGTAGGGATCGCGGATGCCCCGGGGTACCTTGCGGCTGCCAGCGAGACTCCGCAGCAGCGCTGGGCGGCCTGTTTGGCAGGTAAAGAGGAGTACTCAGGGGCGGAAAACCCGACTAGCATCGGCGGCCACCAGGTTGCTGCACAAGAGGTCATCGTGCTTGCCGAGCCCGACCAGGAAGGCCTGGGGCCGGAGCGCGCCGCATTGGTGGAGACCGAAGGCACGCAGTGGCTTATTACTCAGGACGGCCGGGTGGCGTTGCCTGATCCCTCTAGCACCCAGGGGCGAGTGGTGCGTCGCGCGATTGGTGTGGACGACGGCACCCACGCCTGGCCCATGCCGCCTGAGCTGCTCAATGCTTTTGCGGAGTTGCCTCCGCTGAATTTTCCGGCGCAGCCGCCGGAGGTCGTAGACACAGGCCAGGGCCTATGGGCGCGCACACCCGATGGCGTCGCCGAGCTTACGCCCACGCAGGCGCAGATGCTTATTGGATTAGGCGCCAAGACGGCGACATCCACGGCCCAGGAGATTGCTGCGCTTGCCGACGTCCCCTTAAACCTCAACCTTCCCTCCACCACTTTCCGCTTTGTGAGCCCAGACGATGGTTGGATGTGTGCGAGTAATGAGGGCGGCGGGGAAGTGGTACCTGCCCAAGCGGGTACCGTAGCCTTGGCTGGTGAGGCGGTGGCGCAGCGCTTTGGTGGTCTCAACGGCGGAGGCGTAGGAGTAGATAGCGGTCATGGCTACCACGTGGTTGCACCGACGGGTCAGCGGCACGAGGTCAAGGATAAAGAGACCTTAGAGGCGCTGGGCACTGGTGTAGGCGCGCGGGTGCCCTGGGAGATTCTGCGTTTACTGCCGGAAGGCTCGGCGCTTAGCCGGGAGCAGGCGCTGCAGGTCAGCTCTTAGACCACAGCCCGCGCCACGTTGCCCACGCGGCTAGCGCCAACGCCAACCCGCCGAGTACCCATGCACTGTGCATAGGTGCGCGTGATGTGCTCTTTTCGGCGGGGCGGATAGCCATTGCTCGGGTATCTCCGAGCGTGGATGATTCCACGTGGGTGAGCACCGTGAGCGGGTCGACGAATCCGTGTCCCGGCTCCGCGGCGTCTTCTAAGCGTTTACGCAGGGCGGCCGGGCTGTCATCGGGGAAACGCTGCGCCAGTAGGGCCGCCGTGCCGCTGACTACCGGCGCGGCAAAGGAGGTGCCGTGAAATTGTGACGTGCCGTCCGTACCCTCTTTGCCGTCGGCCCATCCGCCGGCGGGATTGAGCGCGAGTGGTACAAATCCTTGCGCGGCCAGTTGTGGGCCATCCGCCGAAGTCAGAGAGTAGTCAGCGAGCTCGTGCGAATCCGCTTGGGCGCTTACTGAGAGCACTGTGGGCGAATCCGCTGGAAATACTCGGTCACCCATCTCGCAGCTACCGGAAGAAGCGTTGCCGGATGCGGCAATTACCACGGATCCAGATTCTTCCGCATGTGCTAAAGCACCGTCCAACCGGGAAGTATCCACCTGGGCGGCCACATCCGGCGGGACGCAAGAAACAACGGAGATATTGATGATGCGGGCGCCGGCATCGGCGGCGTCATCAATCGCTTGGGCCAAGGTATCTAGCGAGCCGGTGGTATTGTCTTCTCGCTCTTGGCGATAATGCGCGCTGGTTTGGCGCACAGCGTAGATTTCCGCCCGTGGTGCGATACCGATATCGTGGCCGGCGATGATACCGGCTACGACGGTGCCGTGCAGGTCGCAGTCGCGGTGCGGCTCCGGTTCCTCCGGCGCGATAAGGTCCGCGCCACCGCTGAGGTGCCGCAGCTGATAGTGGGTAGCCACGCCGGTATCGATAACGGCAACCTTTACGCCCTCCCCGGTGGCAAAGGAGTGCAGACGGGCGCGGTAGGTGAGCTGATCCTCGCTAGGTTGGGGCGAAAGCGGTGAGGAATGCGCGATTGCGCATTCGCGGTCCGGTTCACGCGCGGTCGCATCGGGAGCGGTTACTAATGCCGCAGCACCTAAGGTAACGGGAAGTATTGCCACAGCTACGCAAGCAAGAAGCGCCGGGCTTATCCACAATGTAGTAGGTAGACTGCGCATCATCCGATACCCCTGATGAGCATGAAAACGCCGGTTAGGTGGGCGGCGAGTGGCAAGCTGGCGGCAATAGCTAGGGATTCGATGCGCTCAAACCAAGCGATGGTGGTGGGCTCTAGCCCCGCCACCTTGGACGCCCACAGCGGGGCGCTAATCATAGCGATGAGAACGAGACCGGAAATCAAGGCCGGTGCCCAAGCATGTGCAAGCCCGGAATCTACTATCGCGTGGGTGGCACAGAGACAAGTAGCCAGGCACGCGGCAATTGCCAAAACCATGAGTGCCCAACTGGCTAGCGCACGACCGTGCCGGGAGGCGTGCATCATTACGGCACCCGCGGAAGTAACACAGAGTGCTTGGACGAAGCCCGCGCCGGAGCCCTCTGTTCCAAAAAGCACCGAAATGTACTCGGTGAGAGAATCAGGCGCGCCATGGGTCGGTGATAGAGCCGGACCACTGCCTGTAAACGAGAGAGCGATGAGCGCCGGAATAAGACAGAGTGACAGGCCGCAGCACATTCCCTCGTAGGCGCTGCTGGCGCGGCACGCGCGGCTATCGACATCCGGCTGGCTAGCATCGGATACCGCAAGATCTTGGCCGGCCGTGGGCAGCTGCGGAACCTTGAGGCCAGCAGTAGCAATGCTCAATGCAGGGGCAGTGGCCAGCATAATAATGCCGGCGATGATGACACAGGCAGCGGCCGCCGTACCGTGGCTGGCGTGTAGCCCTGCCCTTGGTCCGGGCAGCAGATACCCCAATGCCGCGATGAAGATGAGAGCCGAGACAGTGAGTGCCGCAGAGCTGGTGCGAACCGTGCTTAACCCGGTGACGTGGCAAGCAAGTAGCACGATGAGCAGGGTGAAACAGGCGGTAAATGCGGCAAACGGCGCCTCATCCAGCGAGGGCGAAATTATCACCCAGCCGCACGCCATGCTGGCCACCAAGCTAAGGTGCACCAGCGACAGGACACGGATCCACAGGGCGAGCAAAAGCGCTCCTGCGGCCAGCGCCGCCCACGCCGCAAGGGGAAGGGTGCTAACCCAGAGCAAAGCGAAGGCGGCAAGTAGCCCTCCCCACGCCCAAACAACAGGAAGGGCAGCGGTAGTATCCTCCTCGGCCGCGGCGGCAAGCGATTCTGCTGCATCTCGAATCACCGGCGCAGGGCGGCGCTCGCGCGGCCTAATAACCAGGATGGCGCCTTCGGTAAGTGGAGTGGCGGCCAGCGGGGCGGTGAGATCGATAGCGCGGCCAGAAACAGTACTGGCGCGCCAGGGCTCGGAAATCGTGGGCGCATCCACTAAGTCCGTGATTTCAGCCAAAAGCTCGCCCACGCTGGAACTCAACGGTAGTGCCACGTCCGCCTCTTTGTGGAATGTACCGGCGTGAATGCGGATGGTAAGGCGCAGGTGGTGCGCTGTAGCAGTAGTCATTATTCCCCCGAAAGTCAATGGATTGTGGGCGTCCCCCTTGCCCAATGCCACATATTGTGGCTTACTAGTGGCGACGTGTCCACCGCAGCGCGGGGAATCTTGGCAGGGGGCTAAGGGCGCTGGCGCGTGGCTCGGGGGAGGTTACCTAAGCATGCTTGGGATCGGGGATACCCGTGTAATTGAGCCGTTGACCATGCCATTGCGGGATGCTGCACCGCCGCTGCCCGCCGGGAGCATTGAGGCCGAGGAGGTCCCAGAGGCAGTACGCCCACAACCGGTACCGCTGGTGCGGCTGTTTCTTCCGGTGGTGATGATTGCGGCGATGCTTGGCATGGTCGCCCTTATGGTGCTTGGTGCGGGAGATTCCCGGCAGATAAGCCCGATGGCCTTGATGTTTCCGCTGATGATGCTGGCGAGCATGGCCATGATGTTTGGGCCCAATAACAGCGGGCAGGATCCTGATGAAACCCGACGCACCTACCTGCGCCACATCAAAGCCTTACGGGAAAAGGCCCTATGCAACGCTTCTGCGCAGCGCGCACATGAGAACTATCGCCACCCCGCACCGGAAGAGCTAAGTGCGCTGATAGGCTCGCGTCGCATGTGGGAGCGCGGCCCCGATGACTCAGACGCCCTCGAGGTACGCGTAGGAACTGGGCCTACCACGCTGTGCACTCCCATCAACGTGCCGGATTCTGGAGCCACCGAGGACTTAGACCCAGTGTGCGCAGTGAGCATGCGCCAGACCATCAAAGCGGTGGGTACCGTGCCCGATATGCCGGTGGTTATTCAATTGCAGGCTTTTCGCTTTCTTTCTGTTTCCGGTACGGCGTCGACGCGAGGTGAAGAGCCTGCGGATCCCGCCCGCGATATGGTGCGCGCTATGGTCCTCCAGATGGCATTGGCGCATGGCCCAGAAGCTTGCGGCATTGAAGCTCGTGGTGGGCAGTGGGAATGGCTAAAGTGGCTGCCCCACGCTCGCACGCCGGAGAAGGCACGCTTTCGCATTCTCATTGTCGACGGCGTGCTGACAACGGGAACCGAGGATTTTTTCCACGATGATTCCTACACCACCATCATCGAGGTCGCAGGGGCGCCGTCTTCGGCGCTGGGGGTACGTGCCGAGCACGAAGGCCTAAGCCTGGTGGCAGGGGAGCACTTGCAGGTAGTCACCGCAGCCGGGGTGGAAGAACTAGGGGCTCCCGATGGAATGAGCGTGGCCGCTGCGACATTGCTTGCGCGCAGCATGGCTTCCTTTCGCCGGCCCGATAGCACCTCTGGCCGCCATGGAAGTGACCTCATGGGCCTTTTAGGCTATCGCGATGTGGAGGAGCTAGCGGCCAGCGGCATGTGGCATGGCCGAGAAGGCTCGGCGCGCCTCATGGTGCCCATCGGCATCGATACGGTCGGCCAACCCGTCACGGTGGATCTTAAGGAATCTGCGCACGGCGGCATGGGCCCGCATGGCTTGTGCATTGGGGCTACCGGCAGCGGCAATAAGGAATGTGGGTTTGGGGTACGATAGGGCGTATGACAGCGACTACAGCACAGCGTGCGGCGATTTACGCACGTATTTCGTTGGATAAGCAGGAAGAAGCCGGTGTGAAACGGCAAATTCACCTCGCCACTAAGCACGCTGAGGCTGACGAGGCTAAGGTGGTCGCCACCTACGTGGACAACAACATCTCCGCCTTCTCTGGCGACCCTCGCCCTGATTACAACAAGCTTATTCACGCCATCGAGAACCGCGAGATTGACGTTGTTTACGTCTACGCACTCGACAGGCTGACCCGTCGCACCAAAGACACACTGGCGCTCTTTGAGTTGTGCGAGAAGCACAACGTCACCGTCAAAGCGAACCGTGGCTACAACATTGACCCTTCAGACCCTGCGTCGCGGCTCACTATCGTGATTCTTGGTCTGATTGCTGAGCAGGAGTCTATTGATCGTGCTGCACGTGTCCGAGCTGCCTACGAAGACCGGGCCCGGACAGGGCGGCCTAAGACAGGCGGGCGGCGTATGTTCGGCTACGAGGCTGACGCTGAGACCATCATCGACGAAGAGGCCAAGGCTATTCTCGACGCCGCCGCGATGGTCATTGCTGGAAAGACTCTGCGCGAAACCGTGCGCGAGGTCTTTCATGCACGCAGTCTTACTGCGACTTCAGGCAGGCCTATGTCGGCGCCAACGCTGCGAGACATTTTACTCAACCCACGCGTGCGCGGCTTGAGTACGTTCAACCCAACTGACCCGGATACGGGGAAACGTCTTGTTAAAGATCGCAAAATCATTGGTAAAGGCAACTGGTCTGCGATTATCGACGAGGTTACAGGTGAAAAGCTCGATGCAATCTTGCGCGACCCGTCGCGGCGGCTCTCACATAGCGGTAACGCACCGCGCTATTTCCTCGCTTCTGTCCTGACCTGCACCTGCGGAGAACCGATGTATTCGCGTAGTCGGCGGAACAAGGATGGTAAACCTCGTCGTTTCTATACCTGCAAGCGCTCTGAGCCGGGCGGTACCCATGTCTCTATCGGTGCTGAGGTTGATGATCTTATCGAAGCTGTCATTCTTAAACGTATGGAGCAACCTGACGCCGTGGATGCGTTGCGTAAGGCCTTGGCGCCAGAGAACAACACCCTTACCGAACGACTCCAAGAACTTTCAGGAAGGCGAAACGCGCTGTTGGCCAAGCGTGAGCAGATTGAAAATTCTGCTATCGATGAAGAGATTGACATGCCAACATTCGTGCGAATGTCAAAGAAAATTGAAGCTCAGATTGCAGGTCTTGATGGAAAAATGCGTGAACTAACGACCAGTCATGCTGCTGACCCCCTTGCTGTAGAACTTGTCGACGTGCCGGACTTTGCCAAGTGGTGGGGCGGTGCCTCTGTTGAGGATAAGCGACGGCTGACTCGGCTGCTAATGGAAATTCGCATCCTGCCTGGCAAGCCTGGCGCTAAGAAATTCGACCCGCACCGCGTGAAGATCACCTGGCTACAGTAGCTGTCTGTGAAGTGCTTCTCTGAGGGAGTGCTGCGAGAGCTGGCAACCAATCTGTCCACGTTCCTCGGGGGCGACACCGCTCAACCGTAGCGTATTGGGAAAAATTAGACACAACTCTCGCAGCCTCGCATGTCGAGCGCTGGAAAGAATATCTTAACTGTCTGATATCGTTAATTTTTTTAATTGGATTACTATACAGAATTCCCTTCTACTTAAACGGAATGGGATTTTTACTCTTCATGCCGTAGTACGTTCTTGTATATTTATCGGTATGATGAACGAACTGAAAAGCTCGCAGATCGCTCCTGCTGTTCGTGCAGTTCATCTGGGGTGGGCCCTGGCTAGTGTTGTTGCTACATTTGCCGGAGCGGCAGTTGTTGGCATCGCTTGTGGTCTTCTGGGCGGAGGCGGTACTTGGGTCACTTTCGGCATCACTATTGGTGGCGCCGTGTTCGGTTTAGGAACGCTTTGGTACGGATTTTCTCAGCGTTTAGGTTGGTCATGGCGCGATGCAGGTTTCGTATCAAGTGCTCATTCCTTGTGGCACCTTTTATGGTGGATACCTGTCACTATCTTGGGCTGTGGCGCAGCCACAGGGGCAATAAACGTTTTATTGAGTAATGAACCAGCTGGCAATAATCTTTCCGACGGCTTAAAAATAAGCCCCGCCGCTACCTTTGTAGCCGTACTCAGCACTGCTTTAGTTATTCCCTTGGTAGAAGAAATCGCTTTTCGGCGCGTCCTTCTGGACTGGCTACAAAATTCGATGCCTACTTGGGCGGCAGCGCTCACCACTATCGCCGTCTTCGCTGTCGCACACGGCATACCGGCTGTGATGCTTTATATTGCATTCTTCGGGACCTGCTTGGTGCTAGCGCGTCTGTGGTTTAAGACTCTAACTGCGCCTTTGTGTATTCACATTGCAAATAATGCGGTCGTAGCATTCACGACTCTGGGGGGACTATCCGGCTAAGAAGGCCGATCGTTGCCTCGTAACTCATACTCTCTTTCATCCGATCATTATGCTAGTCTCTGAGTCGCAGCACAGATCGGTCTAACTGTATTTGGCCATGTCACTGTCTTTCTCTGCATTGTTGAGACGCTAGGAGATCAACGAACCGGATACGTTACCGAAGCTGCCTGAACAGAGAACACGGAGATCTTCCGCTAACCCTTAAAGGCCTAATCTAGCCCTAGCTAGAGGACAGGAAACGAGAAAGGGCGAGGCATCGGCAGAGGATTGAGAACAGTGCTGTCACCGTTAGTAGTCCTTGCCAAGTGAAACAAAAATCAGTAATCCAGTGTAGGAATATTGCGAAATGCTTGCACATACATTAACCCGAAACGTGGAAGCATATAAAGAGAGCATACTTATATATGCAAGGTCCTTCTTTATGAATTCCTAGCTGGCATCCCGCTTTTGTATGAACTGTAGATCTAGCACTTAATCTTCATTAGGCTCAAAGCCTTCTTCTATCCAGTGCTTCGTCCTAGGGAGCAGTAGGAACATAACGGCTACTAGCGCAGGCAAAAGTAAACCGGCATAGTCCTGCGAAAGCACAGCTGTAGAAGCATAAAGAAATGACAATGAAGCACTTGAAACCAAAAAGCACTGTACCAGCTGGTTCTTATTTATTAAATACACCGATATTGACGCTGTTAGCACAACAAAGGTAAACAGAACAAGGTAAAAGTATTCTTGAGGTGCACGAGAGTCCAACCACTGACTAGCACTGTAACAACCAGTAATAGCAGTGTATACAACGGCGAAAGCTAGGACGAATATTTTTCGGGACCTCATGCATCCTCTCTTAAAGACGGCCATATGTGTGCATTCATTTTAGATGAGCAGAGTTCACACTGACTATGTCTAGTAGTAACCAGTATGTTCCCAACCGGCTCACGTGACAGGCTGGGGAAATGGCTAATGCTTGTTATCCAAGACTTTCTTTTCAAATACAGGGCCGGACGAGACGAAAGAAGAAATCAGAAGAACAACTCCAATTCCAAATGCAAGCAAAGGAATACTAGCGCTTTCTGCCCCCTGCCCAGTACCCGCATCAGCGGCAGATATTCCCGCACTGAACAAATAGAACCCCACAGAAATCATCATTAGCCCTGAAGCTCCTATCAGCAACACAAACCATACTGTGCGACTCATAAGTACACGTCCTCTGATTGTGGATTACAGAACACAAGAAAAGTGTATTACACCCAGCCCTCTAGACGTCAGCTCTTTAGATTCCAAGGATCTTGAATCCGGCATGGAAGATTTTGAATGAAAACCAGAGCTATGCACTTTCTGGGTATAGGGAAACCACCTCACAATCTGATTGAGCTAGCGGAGTTTGAATTCTACGACGTCTACTTCGTCATCGGCAGCTAATCCGGGATAGTGAGTATCTAGCGCTTTCTGAAGCTCGGTGAGAAAGCCAAAGCCGTCATTTCGAGCTTGCTTTTCCGATAATTTACTTCGCTGGGTAGAGGAAACGGCCGTGACCTGTGCAGGAATGGTGACGACCTCTCCGGATTCTTTCTCGAAGACTATTTGGGCATTTCCTTCATGGAAAGGATCATCTACCCGGATGGTTTGTTGCTTTTCTCCGCTACGAATTGATTCCTCGTAGCCTTCCCACATGTAGATGCGTTGCTTTTGTTCCATATCTCGCCAGTTGAATGCGAATGGCAAGAGTTCTTCTACGGTAGGTGCTTCAAGTCCATTGCTTCCGCGCACGATGCGCCGAATGGACGGATCAACATCAAAAAGCACCTGGCGGCATTTACCGCAGGGAGGAATAACTTGACCAGTAGGTCCGTATACGGCGACTACTGCTTGGATTGGGTCCTCTGGATAACTAGCAGCATGGTTGGCTAAAGCCGAGATCTCCCCGCAAGGACTACCGAGGAAGTGGTGCGCGTTCAAACCGAGTACGTGTTTTCCTGATTTTGTAAGGAGTGCTGCGGCTACAGTGTGATCTCCTCCGTCTTGAAAACGCTGTGCATGGGTGGTTGCTTTGGCCAGTAGATTTCGAAGTTCGTTGGTACTCACTCTTTAAGGGTAATAATTGCCAACGTGACTCATTCATACCTGGGGCCTCTACTTGTGAGACTATCTTTTGGCTAAGAACTACTTGAAGGGTGTGAAATACAGGGAAGTGGAGGAGAAGTATGAACCTAGCTATCCCTAACCATCTTGAAAGTTGTGCAGCTATACCGCTTCTTATCTTTTAAAGTTTGTAAAGAGCGTGCTACTCATACATGAGTAGCACTCGCTTTCTATGGGTGGTGTTTTCGCTCCCACATTGCTTTTATTAGTTCTGGAATCACCGTGAAAAGCAATATAACACCTATGATCGACAGTGCGAGCTTTGCGTCAGAAACGATAACTCCAAGAATCACAGCCAATATGGAGCATATTAATGCCGGAAGCTGTTTTCTTATTTTAGGATTCATTAATGGTGGTCCTCCTGCAGTATTTTATCGAAATCGCAACCAGCCAAGATCGCTAGGCTGGCAGCGCCAGTAGCCTTAGTAAGTCCTTTAAGGATAGAACCACCCTTTGCTGGAGGGCGCCTGCCAAGAGTATGCTGGCCCAAGCTTTCCTTGATTCAAGGTTGGGTGGACCAAGCGTGACTCGCTGCGCGCGATAACATAGTTCGCATTGAAACTCTAGAGAGTTATTGTGTATATCTAACGAATTAAAATTTCTATTTCCACTTTGATGCCAAGCCTTGGAGAATAGATGCAGGGAATGGATTTCCCGTCGAGAAACTCGAGATTCCACCAAAGGAACACCTTATTTGCATCACCTGCAGCTAGCTGTGACCGTTATTAGCGGTATTAATTTTTTGGCGCTTTAGAATGACGGTTATAGCCACTATCAAAAAAACAACTACTGTAACGCATCGAGTAAAGGTGCTTGGATGCCAGACTGCTGCGCCAAAGGAGAAGAAGCTAAGCAGAATCCCGTAGGCGTAGGAAGTTACGACCTTGTGTTTTATGGCGCAATATATCAGCCCTAATCCCCCAAGGATGGAAGGTGCCGCCCATATAACGAAATTCTCTGAAGAAAGAGCCGAACTTTCTTCATGAAACTTCGACAACAGGACGGATCCGCTTAAGATTAGCGCAAGTGAAAGGATACTGGGCCAAGTAATGTTTTGCTTTATCAAGATTCCCTCTTTCGTTAACAGTAGTCTGCGTATACTGGTGGATAATCCGCATGTACACCAATTTTCAAGCCTTGCCCTGATACTGCTGCCTTAGCTGCTCGTCCTCCAATCTCAATTAGAGAAGGGGCGCTAGCGGCAGTGAGAATTATGCCGATAACTGAGCCGACTGGACCTCCAAAGGCTGTCGCAGCTGCTTCAAGTGCTGCAGCTATTCCCGCTGGTCCAGCTTCAGATGCCCCTACAATAGCTGCACCAGCTCCCACTGCTAGATCTTCATTACTGAAGCAGACGGACTTTCCTTGTACGGAAGCGTAACTCGTAAAGTTTCTCGAGTTTAATGCTTTGCGCTCTTCAGAGGTTTCACTCATCGGCTTTCCGAGGACCTTCTCATGAAGGCGAACTACCTGTTGGTCGGTGAAGCCGAAGTCGTCTTTTAATTGTTGGTCAGTGGCAGACGTTGCGATTTTTCCATCGCGCTCGACAAAGCTGTTTCCGGCGTCTGCGACTTTTTGGATGAAGGAAAGGTCTTCTTCAGAGATTGACTGATCGGAAACCTGAATAGGCTCATCGGCATTCATATCCGCTAGGGAAGACGATAAGTGATTGGCGCTAGACAAGCCGGACGAATCTTGGAAAGTATGTGGAGTTTTTGCTTCAGCAGAGGAAGTGTTAATGAGAATTGAGGAACAAACCAGGACTGTAAACGGGGCAGCAATTATCTTCTTCAAAGTAGGACTCCAGACAATAGGAATAACCTTTTCTTGCATTCGCATAATAAGTTAATGAGACTGAACTGTCATTCTGGAAGAAGAAAAAGAGGTCGACAAAAGAACAAGTGGCGCTTCGTCTGACCATTCCGATGGGTCCCCTCTCAAATCCAAAAGAGAACCGTCCCCGGGAGAGCGTCGATGGCCCCGTGATATTGGGGCACACACCAACGTCGATGACATTCCTAATTTCCTACCTCAGTGTTGCGGCAGACGGCTAAGGTCGTTGCACTCGTACAGTGGGGACCCGGGAATTGCCCTTGATCCATGTCGCGGCGCGAGGATCAATGAAGTTCGCCACCGTATGGATGGCGTTGTCAACGGCGTTGAGATGTGCGACTTCACGGGGGATATTGTGTTGGTGGACGATTGATTCGTGGTGAGAGCACCTGTTTCTCATGTTGTAGACAATGACTACAAGAGCTTCGAACTGTTGTCTGCTGGTGGGCTTTTTCTCCAAGGCCTTCTCTACCTGGGGCCAGATACTTGCCTGATAGTGGCGACTTAAGAGGAAGCGCCAGAAGTCGAAGCTGAGCTCAGCGATGATTTTTCCTGGTGGAGCCCCTCTTCCTCCGGCTCGTCGCTTCGCTTTGCGAATGCTCTTCCCCGCTTCATTGCTGAAAGCTATTCGACCGTTGTCAAACCATCTTTGGCCATACCTGCCGGTCAGAGCATCGTGGATGCAATTTCGGAGGAGTACTTCGAGATGCTCAATGTCGGTGAGATAGGTCTTCGTAAGGTGAGTGTTCCAGATTTCCTATCGATGCAAACGAAACTTGGGACACTTCACTACTGTCTAACCTTTCTTTGGTTGATTAGTTTCCAGTAAAAGGGCAGAAACATTTTCTGTAAAATTGCAGCGTATGGGTGGCAATTAGTTAAACTGCATTCACTATTTGTCGAGATAATTTCAAAAGCTAAGTATATAATGGTCTCCGTATAAAGAACTTCAACGAAGAGAGGTGGGAGATTTCATGAATGAATTTGATGAAGTAGATTTTCCCGGCGTTTATTCCGGCGCGACATTGATGAAAAACATCGACATAAAAAGAGTTCCGTGGGATGTAGGGCATAGTCAGGCAGTAGTTGAAGGGGCGCTTGATGGAATGCGGATGAAAGAGCTTCTTGATGTCGGCTGTGGAATTGGGGAAAATGCGGAGCACGTTGCTTCTCGAGGAGTTCAAGTTACAGCCGTTGATTTTTCTGAAGATGCTATCAATGAAGCTCGTCAAAGACACCCCCAAACATCTGTCCTGTATAAGCATCACGATATTTTTCAGGTTGAGAATTTTTGGCATGAGAAATTCGATGTAGTTCTCGATTCAGCGACGTACCATGCGATACGATCTATGGATAGACTTCGGTATTTAAAGATCCTTTATGGTTATCTCAAGCCGGGGGGGCAGTTAGTGACTATTACTTTCGCGGAGCATCCAAAAGGAATGCCGAAAAAGTTAGCTGTCGATAAAGATGTCCTTTGTGAAAATCTTTACGACGCTGGTTTTAGCGATGTAACTGTTGCTCCAGGGGTCTATAACGGTGTTTACTCATCCATTGAGAACCTGATTAAAGAGTACAGGCTCAATATTGACAGAAATCAGGTTGGAGAGTCGGTGCTCCCAGTATGGGTGGCTAAATCTTCTAAAAAATAGACGTTTAATCTGCGAGGGAATCGAACGTAGTGAGGGAAGTATTACCTTCTTTTGCTGGAATGTTCACCCATCAGTAATGGGAATGAAGGAGTCAAAATGTCTGTTGATGAGTGTCGACGTAATACATGGTTATTTTCTGGAGTGAGTAGCGGTTTGGGGAAAGAGTGGGCGCTTTTCCTACTTGAGCGAGGCGATCGGATTGTTGGCATTACGCGAAATGCGGATTCGGTAGAGGAGCTAACGCTTAAATATGGTCAACAGTTTATACCTGTAGAGGCTGACATTACAGATATGGGTGCGCTCGAAAAGGCTTTGAATTCGGCGTTGAACGAAAGTAGTGTCCACTCTATATCTCATGTGGTGTGCGCTGCTGCTTTTGCTCATTTTGGTACGATTGAGGATGTATCTCCCTTAGATCTTGAAGAGATTTTTCGTGTGAATGTTGTTGGATCTAGGAATGTATCTATCGCCGGTCTAAGAAAAATGGAAAGCTCAGGCGATAGAAGAATTCTATTTGTTTCAAGTATGGCAGGTTTGCATTGTTGGCCTAACTTGGGAAGTTATCAGATCTCAAAGTTTGCCGTTCGTGCGTTAAGCGATACTCTCCGAGTAGAATTGGCGCAACAGGGTATTCAAGTGGGATGTTTGTATCCTGGTCCGCATGTAGGTACTGGGTGGGCTACAGATAATGCAGTGCATACTGATGTTTCCGATCGTTATGATGCTGATTGGTTGAGTGAGAACTGTAGATGTGGGTTTGAACTATCCAATGCAAAAGGTTCGCTAAGCAGTTTCAAGAAGATGATTAGTTCGGACCCCATGCCTGCGGCCGCAACTACACACAAAGAAGTTGCAAAAATGTTCGCTTTAGACGCCGAAAAAATGTCCAGCCAATTAGACGCGGTAGAGGAATGAGTATGTTTTTATTTGAAGATAGGTCAGATGGTTTTTCCCAGATGATTAAGGATTGGGAAGAGAATAAATTCAGTAGATATGAATTAACGAACGATAATTGTGACTATCTGCCAGTGTTTTCGATGTTGTCAGAACAGCGGGAGAACGGCCCCGGGACGCTGGCTGACGTTTATCGTACCTGCACTTCGTTGGGAAAGGTTGACGCTTCTTTAGCCTGGATAGTGGGGGTATCTAATTCAGCTTGGTCAATGTTGGGTAACTTTCCAGAGAGTACCGTTCGTGCAATTGACTATCCGGTTGCTTCGATGGTTTTGGGACGTCCTGGGATTGTTGAGTTAAACAAAAAGGAAGATGTAGCGGTCATAAATGGGGAGTGGAGATATTGTTCTGGGTTTGAACAGGCAGGTGGTTTTCTTGGTTTGGTTAGGGAAGACAAGCCAGGTGGTGAAGTATACGTTGCTCTTCTCCCTATTGAAGAACTGGAATTGGTCGATCCGTGGAATGCAATTGGACTGAAGAGAACTGGAAGTCATACGATTCGGGCGAATAATGTTTCCATTGATCGTGACTCGATGGTTCCATATGCAGAAATTCTATCGGGGACATTGTCTGAAGACCGCCTTCCCTCATATAGGAGTCTGTTTACAGGTGTTCTCATGAACTGTTTGACGGGATCTATCGTCGGAGCAACCCTTCATTTGCTTGATAAAGCTGTAGAACAACTTGAAAACAATGGTATCAGCGGTTCTTGTTACTCTTTTGGTAAAGATTCTGGGGCAGTTAGGACAGTAATTGGAGGTTTGTCCTCCCGTTTAGAAGAGATTTATGAGTTCGGTTTGGGGGGTGCTGCTTTTGTCGATGAGGTAGCTAGCGGAAATGAAGATATATGGACTATCGGCAATCGTGCATTACTGCGAGCAAGGGCTTCCAGTGTAATGAAACAATGTCGAGAAGTGGCAGACGAAGTTCTTTGGATAATGGGCTCCTCAGTTCTAACAGAAGATAATCCAACGGCATCTATATGGAAAGACATTCATGTTGGGGCTCTTCATGGAGGATTTTCTAAATACACTCCGCAAGAAGCAGTGGGGCTTAGTATTTTTAATGAAAACCCGCTCAACCTAACAAAAATGCTGTAAAGGGGAATGCTATGAGTAGCAACGTAGAAAGTGTCAAGCAATATTTGTCAAGCAGTCATACTGATCGACGCAAGCGGCCATATCTTTTCGCTGAAGATGGCAGTGCAGGGCTCTACACCACCGATGCGGAACCTGTAGTTACTACAGGCCGAGAAAAACTCTTGGAACATGCAGAGTGGTCCATTAAATCTTTTCCTGATTGGGAATGGTTCAACATTCGAATCATTGAAACTGCAGATCCGGATGAGATCTGGGCTGAATGTGACGGTAAAGGGACCATCAACTACCCCGCCTACGGTCCTCGACAGTACGAAAACCATTTTCTGCATTCCTTCAAATTCAAAGATGGCCTCATAGTTGAACAGCGTGAGTTCATGAACCCAATCAATCAATTTCGTGCGCTAGGGATTAAAGTGCCACGGATTGATCGTGGCGCTATTCCGAAAGATTAGTAAAGTGCGCGAAATTCCGAAAATATCCTATTCACTCCGGCAATTGCCCGTAAAGAACTGCCCAAAAAGGTGGGAGCTCGATTCTGACCGTGCTGTTCTTTTACTTCATGACTATCAAGAATTCTTTTTTAGATTTCTATCGAACGACTTACGGAAAGAAATTATAGAAAGCACTAACTTAGTAATCGACTGGGCTATTAAGCATCAAGTTCCAACGGTGCTCAGTGGTCAGGCGGGTTATCGGGAACGACTAGAGCGCGGGATTTTACGAGATCTTTGGGGGCTGGGAATGTCTAACGAGGCAAATGACACAGATTTTGTCAAAGGTCTACGGACGATCCCGAATTTTCATAAAATACTAAAACAGCGATACTCAGCTTTCGCTTCTACCAACCTCGAGAATATTATGCGTGCTGATAGACGTGATCAAATGGTCATTTGCGGTGTGTACGGAGCTGTTGGTATAACCGCTACGGCTTTTGATTGCGTAAATAAGGATATTCAATCCTTTATAGTCCCAGACGCGATGGTGGATTTTAGTGCTGAAACGCACGAGAATACGGTTAATTTTCTCTGCGACTACTCATCTGATCTAGTGTACTCGAGATATTTCCTACAGGGTGATGGGAGTAACTAAAGTGAGCTTATCTGCGGTAGATCTTTTGGAACAAACATGGGTGAAGAAAACATCAGAAAAAACTCCCTTTTTAATGAAGATAGAGGCTGCAAATCCCAATGTTCTTGAGATTTTTGAAGGCGATAGCTTAAATGAAGTTTCTTCGGCCAGGGAGCTGGAGCGGCAATGCGAGCAATTAGGAACTCAATGTTTCATTTTGCCCTACTCTGCGGTAAAGCAGGCGGGAGGCTGTGCGGTCGACGATGAATTATATCCATCTTTCTTTACGGTTAATAGTCAACTTTCTATAGAAATTACTGATCAAGACCGCTATAGGGCGCTTCAGATCTCTCAAACTTCTAATTCCAAGGTTAAGTTCGCGTCCCGGGAATCCGACGAAGATTATGCTGAATTGATTCATTACGCAAAGGAAACTCTTATCCAATCTGGTGAAGGATGCAACTTTGTTTTTCGTCGTGACTATGACGCCGTTTTTCCGCAGGACAGGGCGATTTCAGAAGCAGCTTTTACTTGTTTCTTAAGTGTCTTTGCATCTAATAGTGTGCCGTATTGGAACTTTGCTTGGTTCGACGGTGAAATGTTTGTTATTGGATCTAGCCCCGAATCAGTTATTTCTCTTTCGGGAGGAATAGTAAAGATGACCCCCATATCGGGGACGTTTAGGAAGGAAGATGATAGACGAACTCTTGAAGATTTCTTGAATGATGAAAAAGAAATCTTCGAACTCGACATGGTTCTAGATGAAGAGTTAAAAATCATGTCGAAGCTTTGTGAGTCTGAAATCACTGTAGAAGGGCCCAACCTAATTGATTCGGGCCGTGTATTACATACCGGATTTACGGTTAACGGAAAGCTGTCTACAAGTGTTGGACGGGCGCTGTTGTCTTCGCTTGGGCCGCCGACCGTTGTGGGTAGCCCACTATCGACTGCTCAAAAGCATGTAATTTTAAGAGAAAAAGATAGTAGGGGTTTTTATGCAGGTACGTGCGGAATTATTCACAACTCACGGGAGTCTGAAACACGATTAGAAAGCGCTCTCATAATACGATGCCTTGAGCTTGGAATAAGTAGCAATATTGGAAAAATTAGAGCAGGTGCAACGATTGTTCGTGATTCTAACACTGTAGAGGAGCTATCCGAAGTTGCTGCTAAGGCGGTGTCCACCGCTGAGAGTGTAGGTATTTCTTCGTCTAATACTTGCGATATAGAAACAGTACAGCGAGTATCGGAGACTGGTGAACTTATTAACCAAAGACCAGTGGTGTATTCCGCTGAAGTAAAGAGCATTCTATCAAAACGATCGAAGCGGCTTCCTTCGATCTGGAGAGGGAAGCCAACCTGTAGTTTCCGGCACGATCTATCAGCCGAGGGGCAGAATATCATCTTGGTAGAGTGCGGCGATGATTTTATTTGGATGATTGCGTACATCTTGAGAAAAATGGTTATAACACATCTGTCGTAAATTGGAAATCCAATATTTCGTTGTTGCAAGGGAAAGATTGCTTAGTTTTAGGGCCTGGCCCCGGAGATCCGAGACTGAATGATGAACGTGCTGAGGCAATTCGTATGTGGGAGTCTGGCGCTAGGGAACTGAACATAGGTACTATCGCGGTCTGTCTGAGTCATCAAATTTTATCTAAATCACTTGGCTACTCACTGAAACAAATCCCAGGCTCTGTATCTCAAGGAAAACAACGCGAGTTTCAATTGGGAGTTAATCGAAAGCAGAAGTTCGCAGCTTACAATAGTTATCAAGTAGTTTGCGATGGGTTTTTGAAACCACTTGATTACATTAAAGGTTTGGGGTTTCGCTCTTTTCAATTTCATCCCGAATCAATATTAAGCGAATCGGGAGAAGAGTTCCTATTGAAAGAAGTCGCAGAAGTAATAAGAGAGGCTTCGGATTTTTCTCAAATAGAGCGCGCCTTGAGAATTACTCTTTGGAAAGTGACCGAAGACGAACTTCCAAAATTAGATCACCAAACACGAATGCAGGCGCGGTTGTGGTGGTTTGTTGAAGGATTATTTCGAAAAACGTGGATCATCTCCGATGATAAAAAATATTGGGGTGCTATTACTGAAACGTCTAGACGAGCGAAAATCGATTACTCGCTTCTTATTAACGTAGGTAAACAAATTATTGGACGTAATCCTGATATTGACACCACGTTTGAGGTCAGTCAGTACGTTGAACCAAAGGGGAGTTATGTCTCGTAGTGCTTATGTGCACATGGTTGGAGCTTTCTCCACCCATGAAGGCCAGGGGAATCCCGTTTACGTGGTATATGACATGGGAAATTGGGAAGCTGATGAGCGACAGAAATTTACTTCTTTTGCGAATTTGTCGGAATGCGTTTTTGTGCAGTCTGTCAAACGGACGAGCATAGATGAACCAACCGTTGAGATTCAAATTTTTAATCCAAACGGGGCAATGAAATTCGCTGGACATCCGATTATCGGCGCAATCCGATCGCTATACGACAAACTGGGTATCGATTCTGGGGTGATAAACACCGGCTCGGTAACCGCTGCGTTTCGCTCAAAAGATTCGGTTGATGGTCGAATATCAGAGTTAGAAGTCCCTGATCCTCAATCAAGTATCTATGACCGGAGCTTTGATCTTTGCGATCTATATGGTGTTGCTGCTCGAGCTTTACCAATTTATAATTGTGGACCTCGCCATGTTTTGCTGCGTATGCCCGACAACCGAAGTCTTGCCTCTTTCGATCCTCAGTGGGAGCGTCTAAAAACGTTTAACGATATAGCTCTTAACGTTTATTCTGTGGGAGCCACAGGCGTAGAAAATAGGATGTTTAGCCCCTCCTATGGAGTGTATGAAGATCGGGCTACCGGATCAGCAGTTATTCCCCTTCTGAAAGAAATTAGAAAGACTAACTCATCAATTGAAACTATTCGGGTTACACAAGGGACAAACAGAAAAGCAGGTGTGCTGATGTACGGGAGATACCTTCCTCAACAAGAAAAGTATATTCTTTCTGGTTTAACCAATTCTGTGATGGCAGGAGAGGCTCTACCATAAACATGAATAAAATGAATAATGGTGAAGCGGTAGACTTTAGTGAAAAAGTCTCATTGATTTCAGAAATGGAAAGTATTCCTGACGATCCTTGGTCTATCATCGACAGTTGGGTTCCTGTTAAAGAAAACTCTACTGAGAGATCGTGCGTTGGAACACTAGCGACAGCTGACAGTAAAAATACTGTCTCATCGAGGTCAATGAACATTAGGTTTCTTAAAAAACAGATTTTTTTGGCAACCCACCGCGGAAGTAAAAAATGGCGGGGCGATCTGAACAAACAATCTGCTTCATGGCACGTCTATTGGCCCAAAAAGCGTAGACAAATAGACATTCGCGGACAGCTTATCGAAGCCGCTCCCTCATTGGCGGAAAAATGGTGGAATGAACGGCCCGCTAAAATGGATCTCGTTTCTACTTTGTCTTTTCAGAGTCAAGTTGCTTCATATGCTGATATCAAGGAGATTAAAAGACAGACGCGCATCGCCATTAATGACTCTGCACTGGGTGAAAAGCTTCCTAAACCAAAAGCTTTTATTGTTCTCCAGTTGATTCCATCCGAAATTGAATTTTGGGAAGGGTCTTTTGATCGTGTGCACAATCGCTATATCTTCGAAAATGACAAAGGAACGGAATGGAAAAGGAGCTTGCTTTTCCCATGAGTGAACCAAGAGATTTCATCGACGAGCTTTTTTCAAATTATCTCTGTACTTCCCGGGAAAAACCCACCATATTTTCTGAAACTGGGGAACTAACCAGATCACAGCTAGAGGAACTCGTTGTAAGATGCGAAGACGTGGTTCAGGCTGTGGGACTTACTTCAAGAGGATTTATTGTTCTACATGGAGAAAATTCTCCAACTCAGCTCGCATGGGTATTTGCCGCTATTTTGACTCGAATTCCTTTCTGTTTTGAGTCAGACGAAAATTGTAGCCTTTCGTCCACTCTTTTGTCTTATGGTGATGTATTAAAAGTCGATACCGATTCGTTTACTTACACTGTTTCCCGAGCAAGAGATGAAGCAAAAGAGTTCCCTTCCCAATCACAATTGGCGTACATCGTAAGTACATCTGGTTCAACTGGAAAGCCCAAAATAATTCCGATTTCTCGCTCCAACATGCAGGCTTTCCTTGAAGCAATCAAAGGTTTTTGGTCATTTTCTTCGGAGGAAACTTGGCTATGGGAACATCGATTATCTTTCGACGCAGCTCTCCTTGAGATTTTTGGGGCAATCGCATTTGGCGCTAATCTAAACATAGCTCCTTATTCTGTAGCGGATTGGGGGGACCGTGAAATTTGTTTTTTAAAAGATCACCCGTCACAGATAATCATGCTTACCCCCTCTGAGCTGAAAAGCCTTGCTCGTTTAGGGGAAAATGCAACTCAAGAGGTATTGACTGATGTAAAGTCATTAATTTTTTGTGGTGAAAGACTCGGATGGGATTCACTGCGTTGCCTTCCCGAGCGGGTTTCTCCTAGCCGAGTTCGCTTGTATAACGTGTACGGACCCTCAGAGACAACAATTATCGTTTCCATTTATCAGCTAAGTGAGCAAGATTGCCGACTTGCATCAGTTCCGTTGGGTGAGCCTATCGGTGAAGCTTCTTTTCGTATCGACGAACAAACCGGAGAGTTATTTATATCCGGACCTTCAGTTTTTGCAGGCTATTTAGGGGTGGAGAAAGAGTGGGACCAAGAATATGCTACTGGAGACATCGTAGAAAGGGAGGAAGACGGGTGTCTTATCTTTAAGGGTCGAATTTCAGGATACCTAAATGTAAATGGCAAACGAGTTGATCCCCATCCCACCATAGAGGCGCTTTGTAGTTTACCAGAAGTATTAGACGCCTATATATGGGCGAGAAACGTTCCCCCTTTTGACCAGATTATTGCCGCTGTTAAGGTAGACGAAAAAAATCCAATATCCAAACGAAGCCTTCGCTCAGCTATTAAAGAATCTGACTCAAAAGCGGTTCCCACGAAGTTTTGCTTAGTTTCTGCAGGTGAATGGCCTATCACAAAGCGTGGAAAATTGGACTCTCAAGCACTGATTCAAAAAATAGAAAAGGACATTGATCATGAGCGAAATTGACGAAGGTAAACAGTTCATTTTGTCCACCCTTTCTCGAATGTTTGACGAAGAAGTAAGTACTGATGATATGTTCATTGATTTGGGAGGAAATTCCATTATGGCTCTTTCCTTGAGGGATGAGCTCTTAAAAAATGGCATGAGCGTTTCGGTCAATGAAATACTGGGGGAACCAGTAGGAAGTTGGGGGGAGAATTTATGATTGATTTAGTAGATGCTTCGTATTTGACAGGTGAAGAGCATTATTTAGAAGATGTAAACCACCCCCTACCTGGACAGATTAAGGCTGTCCGGTCAGCAGGATACTCACGTTTCTATGTCTACGAGAACTCCCTTCGTGAAATGGGAGGAGAAGTCGCCCGCCAGGCTCTTATGAAAACAGGACTAGACGCGAGCGATATTGATTTTATTGTTGCTGCTCATACTAGTGTTGCCGATTATCCGAGCATCGACTTCGCTTGCCAGGTCGGAGCTGAATTAGGAATACACAAGGTAAAAACGCGAAACGTTCTCGAAGGGTGTGGAACCGCGATTACAGCATTTGATGCTGCAGAGCAATTTATTTCTGCAAACCCTGAGTCGATGGGAATAGTTGTTCAAGCGCAACGTGTTTCAGATGTACATCACGATAGATTTTCACTCTTGAATGGGATATTGAGTGACGCGGCGGTTGCCACGATCGTGACCGCGGCCCGTCCTGGAAACCGCTATCTTCTAAGGACTGGTGCATTTGAGGAGATATCTGTTCCTTACTTCGTCGATATGATGCGTATGGAGTTCGGAGGTGCACTCCACCCAGAGATTCCTTCTAACGACGATCCTCAATACTATAAACCGGGAAGAGAACGTTTACAGGATATATACAAAATGTCCTCTGCGGAGTTATTAGATTTTCTAGCACTACGAAACTCCACTATGACAGAAGTTATTGAGTCTGTCTCTCTTAAGACGGGCTGGAAAGAGCCGGCAAATTGGCTGTTGCATACGCTAGAAGGGGAGCAATCGGTTCAAGCAATTGCTAGCGCGGCGAAGATCAAAAACAGCAATTCTGGGTTAGTTTCAAATCACGGTCATTGCGGCTGTGCGGATCCAATATTATCTCTTATTGATCTTGCTGGCACAGGTTCCCTCAAGAAGGGAGATCGAGTTATTCTTTCGACCATTTCCAGTGGCATGAAGTGGGCCGCTTTAAGTGGCGTAGCAGGGGAACATTTAAAAAATGGGTAGCAGTTACGAGAACCATATTCACCAGCTTATTGAGTGGCACCTATCAGATACTACGGGATCGAAATATTGGATCAACCGTAGAGAATCCGGGTGGACCAAAGAAGTCGTAGAAAGATGGTTTTTAGAAGGAATCCCTCCTCACAACCATCGTCTCTTAGAGCATGATCTGCGCAACTTGTCTGTCGAACTTTTTATCCCTAAAGGGGTGAATAAAGAAGAGATCGTCGGTGTATTCGAATCGGGTGGAACGACTGGGGAACCCAAACGGGTAGTTTTGGGCTTCCCTTGGATGCATGAACTCTTAGAGTGGTCCGCGGTAAAAATGATTGAGTGGGGCCATACTCCAGGAAGGAACTGGTTGGTTGCTGTCCCTACGGGCCCTCATGTGGTCGGCGAACTCTCCGTGAATGCCGCACGCAAGGAAGGGGCGTTTGCTTTTCGAATTGACGTCGATCCTCGGTGGGCAAAAAATACCGATAATAATAGCGAGATAGCTCATAGGTACTCAATGCATCTTGTGGAACAAATGCGTAGTGTTTTACTCACCCAAAATATTGGGTGTCTAGTTTCCACACCCCCGATTTTGCTAGCGCTGACAAGAGATAGTTCACTAGTAGATTTAATAAATGAAAACAATATAACTATACGGTGGGGAGGTCTCCCATTCGATCGTCAATCCGAAAAGTTCTTGAAGGAAAGAGTATTTCCCCACGTACCGTTCTTTGGTGTTCTGGGAAATACTATGACCCTAGGGTTTGGTATTGAAACTGACCGGTTAGCCGACAAGAGCAACCCATTCACGCTTTGCTCACCAGTCAACAAAGCGTTTATTTATGATACAAAAAAGGACCTCTTCGCCACTTCGGGGGTCGGAGAGATTGCCTATTCGCACGCGTCGAAAACACACCTTTACCCCCCCTCTTTAGATAGAGACTCAGGTCGGGTAACTGCGGGTAAAGATGTATATTTGAAGCAGAAATTTTTACAGAAAGAGGGGGTCTACGATGGAGTGTACTAATTTTTTTAAATCGCCTGTCCCCCCTTTAATCCATGGAAAATTTGATAGTGACGACACTCGAGAAACGCAATATTTGGATGAAGAAAAAAATATATGCGTGCAAAAAGTCTCTACCGCGGAGCTAAATTTCCGAAGAGACATATTTTCCGGAAACCGAGGTTCGAACTTCCGGATCAGTGATGAAGTGTTAGCAAAAGCTGCTGAGAACTTTTTATACGGATCAATACTAGGACAAAGTTTTGAAGAGTACTGTGAGGCAGTCTCGAAAACATCTCGAATATCTATAAACACTGCAAAATCTGCCGCCAAAAATCTGGTAGAGTCTCTTAAGTATATTTCAAAACGAGCGCAAAGCAGCCGACGGAAAAACAGTTTCTTTTTTGATGACTTAAACGCGGTATGTCCACCTAAATACGGAACTATCCAGGTCTGCAGAGGAAAAAACTTATCAGTTTCGCTTCCTGGAAACAGTCCCGGTCCGAATAGCGTTTGGTTAGAGGCTCTGCTCTATGGCTACGAGGTGATTATTCGACCTTCATTTCGCGACATATTTACTCCAATACGACTTGCAATGTCTCTGATTAACTCAGGACTTCCACATTCGTTGATATCAGTAGTATGTTGCGACTATTTAGCCCATGATACTTTAATTGAAAACGCCGACCTATCGCTCGTTTTTGGAGGACAGAAGCTGGAGCTTAAATACCAAAACGATCCCAATGTGAAAGTGTACGGTCCAGGAAGATCCGTCACAGTACTCGATCCTTATATTTATAACTTGAAAGTACGGCGTGAAATTATTGATTCTGTCATCGGATCTGGGGGTGTAGCTTGCTTCAATACATCGCTTTTACTCCTAACGCGTCCTTTTGATGATTTCGAGAAAATATTTGTATGCGACCTGGTATCTGCGACGAAGCAAAGACAATTTATCGGCCAAGATGATAGGCCTATTTTCTCCAGGGAAGGCTATCAGCAACTGAAAAACCGCTTATTGACTGAAGCTGGAATCGAAATAGTTTACGACGGTAGCAGCCCGGTGAACGAAACAAAAATTCAGGCGGGCCCACTCGTTTATAAGAGGACGGATACCCCGAACGGAAAGGATATATTCGAATTTCCATTTCCTGCTGTAGAAATTTCGTCTCTTCATAAAACCAATATTGAGAATGTGGTTAATAGATCGCTTTCCACCGCTGTCTATTCGGATGATTCGGACCTGCTCTATCAGGTTTTCCATTCGCGCTCAGGTGGTCGCGTTTTGATAAACACCAATAGTGCTACTAAGTTTGATAGACTTCCTCATGATGGCCATTTGAGCGACTTTTTGTTGACAGAGAGACCATTCGTCAAAATGTAGGATTGATTTGAATTTCCGCTTTAGAAAGGATAGAGCTATGGAAAATAGGCAAATTGTATTCATTGTCTACGTATCAGACGTTGAATCATCGGTGAAATTCTATACTGAGTTACTGGATCTAAAGGTTGCTTTTGAATCGCCCCGTTATGTCGCCATGAATCTCGGAGCAGGTGCGTACTTGGCGCTCTGGACAGGAAAGAAAGAGGAATTAGAAAAGGCTACTGGTCGAACCTCTGAGGTCTGTCTGAACCTTGCGGGAGGGGAAGAAGATATTCTCGCTACCTACGATTTGTGGCGCAGTAAGGGTGTATCTATCGCAGAAGAACCTCACCAAGATGTATTTGGAACAACCTTTATCGCTCTAGATCCAGATGGAAATCGAATTCGTGTTGCTCCGGTCGACTAGGTTTAAAAAGTGCATTTCTCGTTTCTAGAACCTACTGTAATGGTTTACAGTAGGTTCTAGAGAGACAGTTCCCCAGCGATATATTAGATTTATAGACTGGGGAACTTTTTACGATTACAAGCACGCTGGAGATAGTGGATTCGCCCTATGAAAGGCTTTCTAAACCTAGCGCTACACAAAATACATATTAGCTCACCCGCTTCAGTTTATTGGTCAAATCGGTAACAATTGCCGACAGTCTACGCTAATGGTGTAGCGCATTGCTTATTACTGCAAACAGAGACATCAGAGGTTTTGCGTTGGCGGACCCATTCAAAACAATATTTGAATAATTAGCAGGCAACCGACGCAGGAGCTTAGCAGCATAATTCATCTCTTTACTAGCCCCAAAGAGAGCCAATTCAAACACGTTACTTTAGCTACTCGCCAAGTACAATTATTTACACATAAGAACAGATAATGAAGCCATGAAACACTTTCGGTTAGGAAACTGAAGGGGATATAGGGAATAGCCCGCTAGGATCCCACTTTTTTCGTAACCGCACAAGGCGATTAAATGTGCTCTCTGGCCAGCACCTTTCGAAATCTTCGATCCTACGTCCAGACCACCAATTAATAAAATTCTCGGTACAAAGATAGGAATCAATTGCCTCCCGCAGGCTATCGAATGCCTGCGGGAGAGCCTTTTCAAAAAGACAGGGATCCGGCTTACCTACTACACAAAGAGAATACTCGCCGCTGCGACCACTAACCGCAGATCCCTCTGGCACATCGATGTGGGTGGCTGCACCCAAATGACGAATCTCTACCATTAAGAATGGTGACTTCCGGCCACTTCCCACTTGCTTGAGGAGCTCAGTAGCAAAAGTATCATCAACCGCATCAAGCAACATTCCATCAGTCCAACACATGGTAGGAGCAGTTGGATCGTTGTGGACAAGGTCCAGCCTACTTCCTGGCAGTTCCTTTAATTCGCCAAACACCGGCTCAGCAACTTTGAAAAAGGGGGCCGCAAAAACCCGGCCCATCTCAGCCCCTCCAGGATAAGCAAACCGAAGCATCAATAAGGTCTTCCCGCGGGTAGCTTCTGGCAATCTGCAATCCGCGGGGAAGCGCATTATTGCTACACTCGTAGTCACTGTTTTAGGTGCATCATGGGTCCAATCCACCCATTTGCGCAATGCCATATTAATATCTTCCTCCGCAAAGGCAATACACCCACCGTAGAAGGTATTAAGATTAATTAGCTTTACCCTCGTCTCAACAATGACACCAAGTCCCCCCTTACCCCCACGTAATGCCCAGAATAGTTCAGAGTTGTTCTCTTTGCTAGCACTGACCTCTTCACCATTGAACAAAACCATACGAAAACTGATAACATAATCACTACAAAAGCCATGACTACGGGCTAGGGGGCCGATACCTCCCCCCAAAACTAACCCTGTAAACCCAACACTGCTAGACCCGCCAGCCACAGGCGCAAGGCCGAACGGTGCCGCCGCACGCGCTACATCACCTGCTCGGGCACCCCCACCCACAATGGCCGTACAGGTAGATTCGTCTACTGCAACTGAGTTAAGTCGAGTAACGGTGATAACCATTCCTTCATTAATCGGTTGTTGAGCTTCGTGCCCAGTAGCCAGCACGGTGACCGGAAGGTGATGTTTAAATGCATATCGAACAGCAATTTGCACATCTTCGACCGAGGTAGCACCAATTACAAGTTCAGGATTGTGCTTAACTGCCAGATTGTATCCTTGTAACTCTTTGAAAAAACCAGGGTCATCCCGCCGCATAACTGGTCCATCGATAGCGGCGCAAAGTTCAGCAATGGTCATAGGCTCCCTTTCTATTAATGCATATACAGGTTATTTAATCGGCAGTATTTCCATTTAAGGTTGGCGGAAATTAGAATGACACTTATTATAGTTGGTCGAAGAGATAAATCCCTTTTGTATACAAGAGCTAATTCACAAGTTACATACCGTTGAACGCGAGATCACCAAGGTGCAGTCTGATCAGGAGAACGGTGAGGGTGTCAGGTCCTTTGTGATTGAGAGTTACACCCTCAATCACAAAGGAGCGTGCGCAACAATGACTGCCTAAGTCCCAGAAGAAGCATGACGACGCTAATGAGCTGGAGCGTGGTTCGCTGCAGGCTACGATCAATTCGGGCTTGAATGCGGAAATGGATGCCCGTCTAGGCTACGAGCATGGTGACCGGGCAACAAAGAATGCCGCTGGCCAAGCTAATAGTCGCAATGGTTCCTATCCCAATACCGTGGATTCGGCCTACGGCCCGGTTGATATCACTGTTCCGCGTGATAGGGCTGGCATGTATATGCCGTGCATGGTTCCTAAAGGAAGCCGGCGGCTGACTGATCTTGATGACATGATCATTAGCTTGTATGCCGGCGGAATGACTGTGCGCGATATCGAGCACCATCTGGCTACGACCATTGGGGTCAACCTGTCACCAGATACCATCAGCGCGGCTACTGATGCGGTTCTTGATGAAGCCATTGCCTGGCAGACCAGGCAACTCGATGAGTTCTACCCAGTAGTCTTCCTGGATGCACTGCGCCTGAAAATCCGCGACAACGGGCGCGTGGTCAACAAGGCGGTCTACATGACCGTTGGAGTAGACATGGAAGGCATCAAACACATTCTCTGAAGTGTCCCAGGTTTTGTTCCGTTTGAGTAGATGGGAAAATTTGGAACATGCCGAAGAAGTTTGATCAGGAGGCGAAGGACCGTGTGGTCCGCCTTGTTGAAGATCGCTTTTTGGCGGAGAGCATTTCGACGCAGGAAGCGCGCAGGATCGTGGTGCCCAAAGCTGGGTGTGTCGTGGCATACGGCGAGGCAATGGACACAAGCCCGCTCGACGTGAGGGAGGCGTTAGTGAACGGTTGCCTCAGGACCTTGCTGCAGAAAACGCACGGTTGCGTCGATAAAATCACCAGCTGCGGGACGCCAATGAGTTGTTGAAGGCTGCTTCGGCTTTTTGCGTCGGAACCAGGCCCGAACGTTAAGAAATGATCCGGTTTATCGATGAGTCCCGGAGTATTTTTCTGTCGAGTTTATCTGCCAGACGTTAAACACCCACCGTGAAGGCGGCTTTTTACTTCGCGTGGGTACCGCCAGTCTAAAGCCCGGGGCTTAAGTGCCCGCAGTCTTCGCGACGCTGCTCTCGTGGCTTCTCCAAGAAGATTCGACCAATTACCTAATGTGAGTTGGGCTATTACATCATCATGGCTGAGCGGAGCGTTCTTGCGCGCGTGTCCATTGCGGCGACGCTGAGATTCTTTCCGAGCCCATTTTCTAGCCTGTCCCATTGGCCCTTTGAACATGTCGTATAAAAGCTGTGCTGATTGGTGTTCAAGGGACCAGTCTCTGGAGCCTTTTTCCTTATCGTTCCAATCTTGAAGTGCGTTGTTCATAGCGTTGCGTGTTAGAACCTCAAAGTAAGACAGCTGAGAGTGTAAAGCCCCCGCCAGTCGAGTATTCCAGCGGTACAGTGCTACGGCCTTTTCTATATCTTTTCCTGCGGCCATGTAGTACGTTTCGAAACGAGCAGCTCCAAGCATTGTGTCCAGTTCACTTTTGGTCTTCATGAGGTTAATGCTATACTCAGAATCGTGAGCGTCTATGTAGATTGGCGCACCATACCCCACGACCCCAAGCGCAAGGCTTGGGGTCGTTGTTTTACCCCTCGGTAAACCCAGGCTCTGCTATGACGCCTAACAGCCGAGAGCAGCTATCCTCAACTCGAGACCGCGGAGCCAGCTATAGTTAAGCCTGTTTATTTTTTGCTTTTTTATCAACGTAGGCAATGAACTTTTTGAGTAGGTCTTCCCCTTTCTCATAGGCTTCAAGGGTTGTTTTACGGTTGATTGGATAGATTTCCGGATACTGCTTTTCCAGTGTTTTCTTTGCTACCTTACCGGAGCGAGGATTGTTTACCTGCAGCTTTTGCTGGATGTATCCTAACGCTTGACAGTTGTAATAGCGGCGACCATACAGTTCGAGACCTTTTCCAGTCCATTCTTTCGGCACGAGTAGGATTGGATGCCCACCGGCAGAGGGAAGATTCGCCGTACGCTCTACCCACTGGCTGGCCGTTAGATCCCATACTTGCAGTGTATGAGTTTCAAGGTGGTGACCGTTTGTAGAAAATTGGGAGTATTGCTGCATCATTTCTTCAGTGAAGTCGATGAGGTGGCCTCGGATGATCCCTGTGGTCATATCGGACATTCTGTCAGCGCCAAAGCCTTCAACAAATAGTGGAAGTGCTCCTAGCCATTGGAAGATGCCGACTGTTACCAGAGCTTTGAGGTCTCCGGTGATAGCTTTATCGATTTCATCTCGGAAATGGTTATGAACTCCATGCCCGTTATATCCGGGGTTAGCCATCCCCAATCGGGTTTCCCGAGGTTCATTAAGGTTGTCAAGCATACGGAGGCCAAGTTCCCGCTCTGCCCGATCATTACCGATTAGCCGTTGGCATAGCTGGGTTGAAAACCGACGAATCGTGTAATCGGTGGCCTGGGACAATGGGTCCCCTGCATTGGCTACGCGTGCTATTCGTTGTGGATCGAGAAAAAGCCGTGTGTCTTGGTTGATGTCTATATCGACAAAGGGAACGGGGGAGGGGAGATTAAAGTACTGGGTAAGACGCATGGTGCGCCCTCCTTTCGGATTATTAACGAAAGGACTATGGACCCCTTATTCACACATTAATGTTGTGGAACTACTAGACTCGTTAGTGCTTTCCCAAAGCGAGTCGGCCTAGTTAAAGGTCATAATCCTTATAGGTCGTAGGACCTTTCCTGTTGGTAGCAGGAAAGGTCCTTTACTTATCCTTCTTTCTCCTTGTCTTTAGACCTGTTACCGCGAATAGGGACAGCGGTCTTGAGATCAAGTAAGAGCATGCCATCGTCAGCTACCGGTTTTAGGCGACGACTGACGTCGGTATCAATGTTGTAAAACTCCGTAAATGCCGTTAAAGAGACGATGACTTGCCCGGTATTCTTGTTCGCCACACGAAATGCATAAGCGTGAAACTCTGAAGAAGGACGAAGCGCAATGATTTTCTCATCACTATCGTAAAGCAGCTCAACACTATCAGCGGAGTCAATAAGCGCATGCGCAGAAGCGTTTAGGGATAGAATCCCCTTTTTCTGCAAAGTTGCAGAGGGGGCGTGACCTAATGCCGATTTGCGCTTATCGAAGACTTCGAAAGCCATTTTACACTCCTTAAAACATTAAACTGCCTTACCGTCAATCGAGTATAGCACGAAACGGATAGTGGAACGGTTGAAAGTTTTCCCCATACTACGGATAGACGTTTCAACACTCTCATGACCGAAGGTAGGAAGTTTCCCGCGCGCTGCGACTCACATCTACAGGGAATAAAGAACGCGCCTTGACCACCCTCCCTATGCCCCCACAGGTGCCATAGGGCTGTATCAAAAAGGTCTTCTGAAATCCCGCCACTGCGCCAGAAAAGTGTTCCATCGACACATACTTCTAAAGCGGTAGGTTGATTGACCCGCCCATCTATTCAAGCATTCTCAATGCTGTAGAACCGACGGCCAGCCACAAACCTCATCGCCAACTAACCGTGCTTTACCGAAATGCCCCGTACGGGTACACCCTATTGTTACACCGGTGTGCGGCAGAATGTTTCCTGTAAAATAGGGCCACTCCTAGAATTGTTTTACACGTGTCTAGCGGGGTCTAGGCCTTATGTTTACAGAAAGTGGTGAGTGTGGTGTTATCGTCTGACGGTTTCCATATTGAAAGTCATATTGACTCTGTGCCCGCGTTGGCGCGGGTGAAAGATCTGCATGGTGGGTTGTCGTCGGGGCAGCAGGCGTTGGGCAGGATTGTACAAGCCTTGCTTGCTGACGCTGATGGTCTCGACGGTATTCAACTTTATGCCCTCTCGGACGCGATCGAGTCGTATCGTGATGCGGTCATAGAACAAGAGACTGTTTCCTTTAAACCTTCGCGGGGCGAAGACTAATGGTCAATGACTCCGGTTCGCGTGGGCAGCGGGTAGGCTATATCCGTGTCTCCACGGTGGAGCAAAATAATCAGCGCCAGAAAGAACTACTCAATGCTTCCGGCAGGATTGACCGGTTCTTTGAAGATAAGATTTCCGGCCGCACCAAGACTACCCGCCCAGGGCTTGTCGAATGCATGGCGTATGTGCGCGACGGTGACGAACTCGTCGTCTCGTCGATTGACCGCCTCGCCCGATCCCTAACGGATCTTCGCGGGATTGTTGATGAACTTACCGGCAAAGGTGTGACTGTTACTTTCCTGCATGAGAATCTCGCGTTTGCGAAAGACACCACAGATCCACGCGCGGATTTAATGCTCGGCATTTTAGGTTCGTTCGCGGAGTTTGAGCGAGCCATTATCCGCGAACGCCAAGCAGAGGGGATTGCATTGGCGAAAAAGGCCGGCAAGTACAAAGGCCGCAAACCCGCCCTACGCCCAGACCAGGTAGCGGAGATTAAGCGGCGCACACTGGCAGGGGAGTCAAAAGCAGCCTTGGCGCGAGAATTCGGAGTTACCCGCCCTACGGTGTATCGGGCGTTGAAAAACGCCTAGGATGACGCAGCCGTGAGGGCAAATATGCGCCCCCACAGTGCCTGCCGTATGGCAGGTCATATGCCTAAGCATATGACAAGGTATAAACTATAACATATGCTTTCGCATATGTCCTCATTTATGTAGTGCCACCTGCACGGTCGCGTACTTATCTCCAAGATATAGGCGCGGAAATTGATGAACCCAAGTACGGCCACGGGTAGCTCTGTGCGTGTTTGGGCTCGACCCCAAGCAATAATAGAAATCAAGGCAAATGCCTAGGAACAAAACTCGGGGCACTTCAGAAAGGTTACCGACGGTGGCCGTCCCGCTTCCCCAGGGCCCACAATCAGCAAGCGTTACACCACATTAAGGGACGCAACTTTAGAGTGTATCTAATTGGGGGTGAGTTAGGGCTACGTGGATAGTGGAAACAATCGGTTTTCTCGATTATTGCAGCTCAATGTTGATTTTTTCTATTAATGGAAGGTGAGGGTTCCCCTCATTTAGGAGTACTTAACTAGATACTTTTGAATGCGTTCATAACCATCGGGCTTTTCTTGTTAGTCTTTAGCTGGTTGTCCGTAAGAGCTTGAAATTTTATCTTCTTTTATGAAAGGTGGATTAGTCCGTTGAAATCTCTTGTTTCTCGATTCGTACCCGCCGCGACTATGGCGGCAGCTGCTCTCGTTGGGGTGGTTGCTGTAAACGGTCCAGCGTATGCTGCGGAATCGGTTTCTACCGAAGCTCCCGCATCTTCTGACCAGAAGGAGCGAGGTGATTTTTGGTTTGAATCAGTGGATGGGATTCGCAGCTTTAACGTTGATGGCAATGTCCTCGTTCCTAAAGTTCTTGATGGTGATCAAATCAAGATCGAAGGGGATATTATTAATACTTATGACGCACAGGGGAACCTCGTGGCGAGTATCAAAGCAGATCTTCCCGAGGGTGTTGTTCTGAAATACACCGACGGAGTAATTTACGCGGGTAGCGAGAGTGGACAAGCTGCGCGGTGCATCAGCAACAAGTGGGTAAGCTTGGGTATTAATGTCACTGCCGATGCATTGGTTTGTGCCCCGTTCGGCGCCGCTACTGGTACTCTCGGCGGTTGGGGATGCGGTGCTGCTGTAGCTTCAGGTATTACTGCAGCCAGCTGCTAGCGTATCGGTTCTGAGACACAGGATTAAAAGTATGGATAGAATATCTGGTAGGACTGTTGTAAAGACCCCGACGGGATTGCGGGTTCCTCTGTTTCTCTACGCAGTATCAATTGCGGTTTCAATTGCTGCTGGATCTGCTACTGCAATGTATAAATTGAGCTTCCCATGGTGGGTTTGGGCTGCAGAGACTTTGATCCTTCTACCTATCGTTTATGTGATTTCTCGGGATCTGACTACCGCTGATGGTTCCGAAGGCTATGTGGTCGTCAGCAAACCGAAGGTTATTGGATTCGCTACAATTTCAGCGATCGTGATTGTCCTGTTGATTATGCTTGCCGTACTATAAGGATATGCGACAGAAGGGGATGCGGAAAACTCTTCAAGATTTCGTCCGCATCCCCTTTTTGCTACTTAATTCCGCAAGTCCAAGGAAGTGCGACTCCAGCCACAGGTGGACACATTCCTATCTTGGCTATTGCGGGATCATTCAACGGAGATGTGAACGAACTCGAATTCGGGAATGTATCAGCTAACGCCGTAGGAGCAATAGCGGCTGATGCCAAGATGGTGGTTATCGCTACACCTAGACGATTGACTTTCTTCAAAATTTCTCTTTTCACTTTGAAAGTGACGTTGGTGGAAGTCGTGAATGCGCTATTAGGGAGAAATCATACCCTTAAGCACTGATCTTTAGAGTACAGAATTTTTTAAACGTCGACATTTAATGTGCCACAGTCTATTTACCTTGCAATGTAAAAGAACTGAAGGAATTTTTAATTTTAATTGCGAGGTTTTGGTGGCAACCAAATCTATTGATTTGGGCGGCAGCCCAACGAGCCGCAAGGCGAGGCGGGAGCATAAACCGTAACCCGTAGTGAACGGTTTTGTTGGTTGATCGGCTGGGGATATAGATCTACAGGGATATAGTTATAAGCCACCTGGGAAAACAGGTAAACTGAAGTGTCCCGGGTTTTGTTCCTAGGCATTTGCCTTGATTTCCATTATTTCTTGGGCCGGGTTGGTTTCCCAAAACTCTGACTCAACCTCAGCTGGCGTGCGATAGCCGAGACTTTGGTG